>NZ_JBJMLX010000152.1:0-6165 GCF_045805085.1 Niastella sp. | reverse complement strand
CTGAGCTTTAAAATATTCCATTGCCGGTTCCCCAACTCGAATAACAACATTTTTTCCGTTTCCTCCTCGGTTGACCTGAACAGTTCATAGAATATTTTATTGGCTTTCTTTACCCGGAATTCCCTGTCCAATACGAGTACAGCTTCCTGAATGGTTTGAAAAACCACTTCCGCATATTCATACGATTCAGCCAGTTGATCATTCCGCACCTGCAATTCGTGGTTAATGGTCATCAGTTCTTCATTGGAAGATTCCAGTTCTTCCTTAGACGTCTCCATTTCTTCATTGATGCTTTGCAATTCTTCATTACTGGAAATAATTTCTTCATTAGCTGATTGTAATTCCTCTACGGTGGCTTCCTGTTCTTCTATCATGGTACGCATGTCGTCTTTTGCCGATGACAGTTCTTCCTGAAGCTTCAATACCATATTATCTTTTGTTTTGGAAGATGCCGCAGAGGGGGCCGCGGCAGGGGTCTCCTCAAAAACTACCAGAAAAAGTCTTTCTTCGTCATCAGAAGGTAAGGGGAACACTTCTATGGAAACCTGGTGAATTACATTTTTCACTTTTATTTCCAGGCCTGCCCTTTTCATTCTTTCTCCTGATCTGCTAACCTTATGTATGGTATTGCGCAATTCAAAAATGAGGCCTGTGCGGGCCATCTTTAGCAAATTCAAACTTGCTTTACCGTTAGGCGGCTCTAAGAACAGGCTGGTTGACCCGCGGAAGTGAAGGATCTCTAAATGGTGATTTATAACCACGCTGGCAGGCACAAAATGACGCAACAAAATATCATCTATCGTATTTTCCAGCGTTGCGGTATGGTTCATCGCCTTCTGAAAAGGCTTTATGCTATTTGTTTTCGGCAAAAAATTTTCACCGCCTGGCATCCGATAATTCATATCAAAAACCACATTGGTAGCCTTATCTTTCTTCTTGGTAAATAATTTATACTTTTTTTCTACCTGTAAGAATAATTCCCCGGCAGCGCTAACAGTTTCAGACTTGCCCAAAACCAAATAGCCGGTATCGCGTAAACAGTAATGGAAAATAGAGAGTGCCTTTTTTTGCAAAAAGGTATCAAGATAGATCATCATGTTGCAGCAGCTAATGAGATCGATCCTTGAAAAAGGCGGGTCTTTAAAAATATTGTGAGCAGCGAATACGCATATATCCCTTATGGTTTTTACAACCCTGTAGCTGCTGTCAATTTTTTCAAAATAACGGTCAATTCGTTCCTGTGAAACATTTTCCAGGTCGTTAACAGAATAAAGGCCCAGTCGTGCCTTCGATATCACAAGTTCGCTAAGGTCTGTAGCAAAAATCTGAACCGGGATGTTTGGCGCTTTATCCCCAAGCGCCTCTATTATAGTTATAGCAAGGGAATAAGCTTCTTCGCCCGTTGCGCATGCGGGTACCCAAATGCGTAACGGTTCGTTTATTTGTTTTATCTTAATAATTTTGGGTAGAACCGATTTCTTTAAATACTCCATTAAGTCAGCGTCACGAAAAAAACAGGTGACATTAATGAGCATATCCTGGTATAAAATATTTATTTCAGCGGTATGTTGTTTGAGGTATTTGTAATAATCTTCCAGGGAATTCAATTTATAAAGCAGCATCCGTCGAATAATGCGCCGCTTAATCGTATTCATTTTATAATGAGAAAAATCAACCCCGGTCGCTTTTTTTATTATCTGGATAATACTGACCAGATCCTTATCGGTATCACTGATCTTATCTTCCCCCCTTTCTTTTTCTTCATCAACCATGATAGCCGGATGATGGCTTATTCTTACAAGTTCCCTGGCAATTTCTTCCGGCGGGAGCACCATGTCAACTACTCCTTCCGCAATAGCCGATTTGGGCATACTTTGAAATTTGGCCGTATCGTTCTGCGCAAAAGTGAGGCCACCGGCAAGTTTGATAGATTTAAGTCCAAAAGTTCCATCGTGCTGATTGCCTGAAAGAATAATTCCTATTGCTCCTTCTTTTTGCTTTTCTGCCAGAGAATAGAAAAATTTATCAATAGGCATGTGAACAGAAGGTCTTGGCGCACGTGGATTTAACCGTAGTACACCGTCAATTATGGACAGGTCCTTATTGGGTGGGATCACATATACGTAATTCTGCTGGATGGGCAACAGGTGCCGCGCCTCCAGCACTTTCATTTTTGTCGACCTTCCTAATATTGTTGGAAGTAGGCTGTCATGTGTTGGATCAAGATGCTGAATATACACAAATGCCATTCCTGTATCTGGTGACAAATTTTTCAATAATTCGGTAACAGCCTCCAGTCCGCCCGCGGAAGCACCGATAGCAACAATGGGAAAAGGTTTGCTTCGGACTTTTATCTTTTTCTTTACTGCACCTACTTTGCTCATGATCAAATGGTTGTATATAGAAAAAATAAGGAGAAAGGTAATTGAAGGTAGCGAAAAATTGAGTGGTCTTCTAAAATCAGTACCTTACACTCCTCCCCCACTATGCAACTAATTCATTCTGTGATGATTATTGACGACGATGATGACGACAGGATGCTTTTTTCCGAAGCGCTGACAGAGGTATGCCCTTCCTGTATTTTGATCTCAGCGAGCAATGGAAAAGAAGCATTAGAACTATTGCAACGATCAGATATAACCTTGCCAGGTCTTATATTTCTTGATTTGAATATGCCATGCATGAATGGCATGCAATGCCTTAACCAGTTACGCAAGTGCGCATCGCTCAGGAACATCCCGGTAATTATGTATACTACCACCCAGATGATTGACAGCTTTGAAAGTTTTCAAAAGTTCGCGCCTGTATTTTTTCTTACGAAGCCAAACAGGTATAAAGACATCGTGCAAACGCTTTCTTATTTGCTGAATAATACCTGGTGGAAGGATGAAAAAATATTGAAAGAAAAAATAATACAGATCAGTTAAATCACTGATAGTTGCGATTGTTTGACTAAGGTTGTCAATTAAAAGTTGTCAATTAAATATATCAATTCGCCTACTACTACTGCGGATCAGGTATAGAAGGTAGCGTGAAATAGAAACGACTTCCTTTTCCCGGTTCACTTTCAACCCTGAAGATACCTCTGTTCGCTTCGGCAAATTCATGGCATAGCAGCATGCCCAGGCCAACTCCCTTTTCGTTAGCTGTTCCGAATGTAGTGACACTTTCTTTCCGGTTAATTTTTGTCAGCACTTCTTTCGCTATTCCTATGCCGGTATCTGCTACACATATTTCAACGATACCATCTATCGTCTTGCCTTCAATAGTGATAACATCACCGGGGTTGCAGAATTTGATGGCGTTATTGATCAGGTTACGAATAAGTACCTGCACCATATTCTGATCGGCCCATACCTTTAAAGAATGGGGCACATTATTTTTCAATTCAATCTTTTTGTCAAATGCCGTTTTGATAAAAGGCGCTATGGTTTCACTCACCAGCTCCTGTACAGGCAGCATATCAGGGATAATTATTCTGCCATCGAGCTGGCTGCTCGCCCATGAAAGCAGGTTGCTGGTTAGTTGAGCAGAATAATTAATATCCCGCCTGAACTCATTTATAATTGCCAGCAGATCCTCTCCCGGTATAGAACGATCCTTCAGGATATCCAGCATATATTTTAAAGCAAATAAGGGCGCTTTCAGATCGTGGGAAATAATAGAGAACAGTTTATCTTTTTCCTGGTTGTTTAAAAGCAACTGTACGGCCTGGCGTTCTATTTCGGCATTCTTTGTTTCCAGTAACTGGTTGGTTTTATGCTTGGCCGCCCTGCTACGGAACAGCAAAAAGATCAGCACACTTAAGAAAAGGATCACCAGGGTTGCAATTGAAATTTGCAACTCTTTATTTTGAACGATATGCTTGTGCAGTGCGTCATTCTTTTCCTGGTCTTCCTTTAACCGGGTTTCCTTTTTCTCAAATTCGAACCTGGCTTCCAGTTCCCCTGTCTTTTTTAACATTGATTCATTAAAAATGCTATCAGAAATATCTTTATAAAGCCTGAAATATTTAAGGGCATTGCGTGTATCGTTTTTTGCTTCGTAAACAGCTGCCAGTATTTCATCTGATTGCCCGATCAACTTTTTTGCTTTTATTTCAGTTGCCCATTGCAGGCTTTGGCGTGCGTACTTTAATGCGGCCGGGTAATTCCTGAGATGGAAATAGGCCATGGCTATTGAAACGGCAGTTCGGGTTTTACGCATCTTATCATCGGTATGGCTAAAATATTCTTTTGTACGAAGAAAGCGGCCCAACGCTTCTTTATACTTTGCCTGCTCAAATAAAACCGTCCCGATATTATCATTGCCTACGACTATAGAATAATCATCTTTCATGGCTGTAGCAAGATCTAATGCCTGTTGATAATATTGCAATGACTTGTCATATTGCTTTTTGTTGGACCAGGTTCCCCCCAGGCCGATCAATGTTTTGTTCCAGTTTAGGCTATCTTTCATCTTTTTACAGATATCTCCCGCTTTCATAAACAACTTAATCGCTTCATCACCTTTTCCTATATCATCATAGCGAATAGCAATATTGATCGTTGCTTTGGCTATGCATATCGGATCATTGATCTTTTCGGCAATGGCAAGGGCCTGCTGAAAACTGGATAACATTTTCACATAATCGCCGGCCAGGCTATAACCGTTCCCCTGTAATCTTAAACTCACCGAAACTCCCTTGCCATAACCTGCCTGTTGAGCGCAGGCCAATGCTTTATTGCTGTAAAAAAATAAACTGTCGGCACTGATGCGATAAAAAGCATATGCCAGGCTATCTAATATATCTATATAGGCGGTATCCCTGAGGAAATCTTTTCTTTCCTGCAATTGTAACATGGTATGCTTTAACCGCGGTATATCTGCCGGTTGTGCATGGGCCCGCCATTGCAGAACAAGCATACTTACTATAATAATTCCTTTCTTAACCAATATGTTCATTCTCCAGGCTTATTGTTGCATTACAATTATATATCATTAATGTAAGCAGGTGATTTTCGCAAATTACAACGGATGTACGGCGAAATGGGGGGTGAAAATCGTATAACTAGGACGGTAAATGCTACAAAGGATATTTTTCGATCACAAATTTGCGCAGAATCAGTAGCGGGTTTTAAATAAAAAAGGCGCAACTTTTAATTGCGCCTTATGATAAATTATCCAGCACATCATCAAATAAAAGATTTATATAATGTTGGCTGGAAACTCAATAGTTGAGTGTTATCTAAACAGCCTTGGCGCAAAATCATTGAGCGCCCTGCGCCAGGTGAGCCATTCATGGGCGGTACCTTGCGACTCATGGTACACCAGGTTTTTAATACCATGATCTTTCAATGTTTCATAAGTTTGTTTTGCCCCCTGCCCTTCTGCAGTGCCTGTGCTGATAAACAACAGCTTCATTTTTTTATTAAATGCCTCCGCATCATTAAATGCACCGTTATAGGCCGTCTCAACGGTTGTAACCGGGGCTTTAGGATTAAAAGGATTGGGGCCAAAACGGCCTGAACCACTAAAACCACCCATCCATGCAAATTTATCCATATTGTTCAGCACCGCATTCCATGTTTGAGCGCCTCCCCGTGATAATCCGGCCATAGCCCTGTGGTCCCGGTCGGGATAAGTGCGAAAAGTTTTATCAATGTAAGGAATAAGATCTTTGATCAGGATATCAGTGATATCTCCGGATGCTTTACGCACATCTGAATTTGTTTTAATATCGCCGCTGGGCATTACAATGATCATTGGAACAGCTTTTCCACCTGCAATCAAACCATCCATAATATTAGCCAGGTGCCCCTGTACCGACCAACCGTTCTCATCTTCACCCCAACCATGGACGAGATAAAGCACGGGGTATTTTTTCTTGGGATTTTTTTCATACTCAGCCGGCACATAAACATTAATATGACGTTCTAATCCATTAATATCAGACCAATGGTAAAGGGAACGGACTTCTCCATGTGGGATGTTCTTATTGAACCTGTAATAATCACCTTCAGGTCCTTCAGGAACTTCAATACCTGCAGACTCCCAGTTGCTGCCAAAATAGGCCTGGCTTCCCCTATTCATTACTGGAACACTGTCTATCAGAACTGCATAATAATGAAAACCCACTACCAGCGGATCCGTCGTATACCACCACACTCCTTTATCGTCTTTTGT
>NZ_JBJMLX010000151.1:0-2930 GCF_045805085.1 Niastella sp. | reverse complement strand
GCGGTATCTGCAGCAAAGTCCATCACCAAACCCCGCATAATGGTATAATCATTATGATAAGCCGCACCGGCCAGTGAATAGATATAAGGCATTAACCGGTAACGCAGTTTATCGTAATAGAGAAAACTTTGATAAGCAGGATGTGTTTCTTCCGCCATGTTGAAGATCTCGCGGTAAGGAAACTGCCCATGTGAACGGAACAAGGGAACAAATGCACCAAACTGATACCAGCGTGTATTCAATTCCCTCCATTCCGCTAAGTTTTCATTTTCGGGTTTTTCAAATTTTTCAGGCACCACAAATCCGCCGATATCCATCGTCCAGTATGGCAATCCGGACAGGGAAAAATTGATACCGGCAGTAATCTGTGTTTTCATATCCCGCCAGGTAGAGCCGATATCCCCGCTCCAGATCGCTGCGGCATAACGTTGTGACCCGGCAAAACCGGAACGCGTGAGCAAAAACACTCTTTTATCGGGATCGGTTGAACGCTGACCTTCATAAATTCCTTTTGCATTTTGCAGGGGATATGCATTCAGGAATTCTGCTGCACTACCCAATGCGGTAGGGGTCATCTGCAACTTTCTTTTTTGGGGATCCACATTGGAAAGTATATCCGGCTCGCTGGCGTCCATCCACCACGCGTCTATTCCCTTGTTGTATATTTTTTTGTTGATGAGATCCCAGAAACCTTTTCTTGCTTTTTCGTTGAAGGCATCATAGAAAGTAGATACATATCCTTCGCCTATCCAGTCCTTTTGCCGGTCGGCTATATTCCTTTTGTAAAGCCACCCGTTTTTCTCAAACTCATTATAGGCCGGTATGCCTTCATAAAATTTCGGCCACACAGAGATCATGATCTGTGTGTTATATTTTTTATGCAACACATCGATCATACTGTCGGGAGAAGGAAACCGGGTTTCGTCAAACTCCTGGCTGCCCCATTCGGCCTGGCGCCAGTAGCTCCAGTCTAAAACGATATTATCAAGGGGGATCTTTCTATTGCGGAATTCTTTGACCGTAGCCAGTATTTCATCCTGTGTTTTGTATCTCTCGCGACTTTGCCAGAAACCCAGTGCCCATTTTGGTACAATAGGCGCCTTGCCGGTAAGGTGCCGGTAACCGGAGATCACCTCATCTGTATTATTACCATAGATGAAATAATAATCAATCTGCTGACCGGCTTCAGAAGAAAAGCTGAAACAGTTTTGCTCCGCTGCGCTTAATGGCTGCTGCCATTTTAATGAAAGATAGGACTCACCGCCCTCGGGTGTCCATTCAATTTTGACAGGTATTTTTTCCCCTTTATTGAAATGGAAAGGGATCAAAGCAGGTGCCGGGTTCCATGCCTTACGCCAGTGATCCAGCACGAGCTTTCCATCCAACCATACTTTCAATGAACCGCCAAATGTGAAGCGGAACTGATGAAGCCCCGAAAAGGTGCTGGCAAGGATTCCTTCCCAGGTAACCAGGCCTTTGGCTGGCGTAAACGCTGCGGGAAGCCGGACCTTTGAATCTCCCTCAAACTCCATATCGATCGTTTCTTCCGCCCTTTCAGTAATTGTTTCCTGTGGTTTTTGCTTATCATTGGCATAAGAAGCAGTCAACCATCCCGGCTCGCCCTTTTTTGAAAAAAGCTGCAGTGCAGAAAGCGGATGAAGCGGCCGAACGTCCCCTGCTTTTGTAAGCGAATAATTGTCCCAGAGTATTCCATAGTTATTACCTGATACAAGGAATGGGATCGCCACCTCGGTATTGTTCTGGAAGAAAGTTGCCTGCTGGCCTCTGTAGTTCAGGATACCGTCCTGGTGTTGTCCCAGGCCATACCATGCGTCACCGGCTGTTGATTGAAATGTTTGGGTAAGTGCGTAATACGGTTTGCCTTCAAATACTGCAGGCTGAAAGCGGCTGCCCAATGGCTGCTTTTCAGCCAGTATTTTTCTACCCTTATTATCGCAGAAAGTAACGGCCCCTGTTTTCAGGTCAACAACGGCAGTGAGTTTTTTTGTTTTGAGCGTGAGGCTATCTTTAGTGGGAATGACATTCCAGAAAAGATCAGGTCTTTTGGTGTAAACTGTAACAAGGCTTTGAGTAGCAGCTATTTCTTTACCTGGGGCCGCAGTTATTCTTATAATATTATCTGATACCACTTCGAGTTTAACAGCATTGGAGGTGCCTGTAAAAATCGGGTCGGTAAAAACAATAACACCGTCCTTTGTTTGAATGTAAGAGGGAGGTGCTGCCAATAAGTCAGTAAAAGCAAATACACAGAAGCAGCTAAGCAGTAGCAGGGGTCTTTTCATACAGCAATCTTTGGTCTAAAAGAATACTGTAAAACTACATTTGATAGGCTTGAGTCAGGAGGACAGAGGGTGCAGATAGGAGTATGCACGTTGCAAATAAGTGATTTTCAGTATAGGCTGGAAGAAGCAAAAAGCATTCAGGGGTATGTGCCTTTTTGTTTAGCCGCTTTTTTTAAAAGGGGAAATTAGCAATAACGCTTAATGCAGATATGGCAGCTCATTTTCGTGCATCCGGTAATTTTAAAAATGCAACCAGTATATTGTTAATGTCATAAGCCCTTTGTTCTACCTAAGAGACCTTAAACGTCGTTTTCCTTTTTATTGGCAACATATTGCGAAGGCAGCATTTTGAATTCTTCTTTAAAAGCCTTCGAGAAGTATTTAGGGTCCTTGAAACCTACTTCGTATGCAATTTCGGCGATCGACCTGCCACTTTTCGCCAGCAACTGTGCGCCCCTTTTCAGCCGGATTAAACGAATAAAATCTGCTGGCGCCTGGCCGGTTAGTGACATTATTTTTCTATATAAAGTCGCACGGTTCATATACATGCAACGACTGAAATCCTCCACTGAAAACCCGACGTTATCCATGTTTTTTTCGACAATCTCCAGGGCCTGTTCCAGGAAT
>NZ_JBJMLX010000150.1:0-6430 GCF_045805085.1 Niastella sp. | reverse complement strand
TCTTCCCCTAATTGCCAAAACATAATCCCATTGAGTTTTTTCTCCTTTGCATAAGCAGTTTTCAGCTGCATAGATCTGGTATCGTCGTACGTAACAAATAGTTTTTGTGCAGCATTATACATCCAGGGCGCATTGGCAACAGGGTCCCAATGGTATACAAACCCACTGTCTGCTGACAACAGTTTGGGGAATGCTTTAAACGGTACCCCGCGATTGAATTTACCCGGCTGGTACAAGCCATTATTTACACTGTCTACATTTTCAAAAACGCGGGCATAGAAGGCGGCTCCAATTACCAGTTTCTTGCGGGGAACACCGATAGAATCTAGGTAGTGAATAACATTATCGGTAGACTCTTTTTGTTGAGGAGTAGAATACAAGGGCGTATGATGGCCGGTAACGGTGCTAAAGCCATTGATGAGGTCATAGGTCATTAAGTTTACCCGGTCACACACCTTCATCACTTTTTTCCATTCTATGGATTGTTCGAGGTAGGTAGAAAAACCGCCGGCGGCAAAACTGATCTCATGCTTTTTACCAATAGCCTTGCGCAACTGCATCACCAGTTGCGTGAAATTGGGTTTATCTTCGGGCACAAACCGGTGACCGGGAAAGCCAGAGATAGCAGGATATTCCCAATCCAGATCAATTCCATCGGCATTGAAATAATCGAGCAGGTTCTTTACAGATCTGGAAAATTCAGCCCGCCTATTTTCATCACTGAATACCTGGGAGCAGGTTTCGCAGCCACCCCATCCGCCCAGGGACAACAAGACCTTTAATTGGGGATTCCTGCTTTTTAATGACACCAGCTTTTGAATGCGTAAACTATCCCGCGCATTGTCAACAACCAGCTGATTCCCTTTTAAATGACAAAAACTGAAAATGATATGGGTCAGCTTTTCAACGGCAAAACTATCCACCTGTTCTGCCGGCCCAGAATAATAGGCTATAACAGCAATTGATTGCCCTTTCCTGGCTTTCTTTTGAGGAGGTTCTGAAAATACATTGATACAAACAGCGATCAGAAACAGTGTTGTAATAGCAAAGCGGGTCATTGGCGTGGTGTTTTATATTTATAAGTGCTGTAAAAACTCAACATGTAATGTACAGCCTAACACCGTTTTAATAATTACCACTTGTATAATTTTGGAGCTTACGTGAATGCCTGGGTCTAAAACCTCGGACACATCACCTGATCCCGCGCGGAATTGTTGCGATCAAAAAATCCAATATATGATAAGGACAATTCAAACCCACCCCTGCTTTGGCTGGCTGTTCTTAATTGCGATGCGTTTACATCATAACTCAACCCTACCGACAGCGAACGCATATCAACTTTTACAACGGGAATAAAGGCGTCTTTCCACCGGAGGTAACCACCAAAACTCAATATAACATTGGCGTCATCAACAAACTGACCCGGGTTAATAGAATACATGCCACCGGCTACCGTTTCTTTCTGTGTTCCCTGTTGCGAATGATCTGCCTGCATGGTGAAATAAGAATAATCATCGATCACCCATTTAACACCGGCTGAAAAAACGTACTTGGGATTTAGCTGGGTAGTAGCATCGCGGTAGAAAGAGTTTTTTGGTTTATTCAAATGATGATACGCAGCGCCTACGAACAGGCTGTTTGCACCATTCATGCCGAATGACGTGTTATAGCTCATGCCCACCGATGCATCCCAGGTACTGAAATTGGGCACGGCAAAGGTTTCACCGGTAGTGCCCGTTGGGTTATAGCCACCATTGTATTGGTTGTTGGTGGTCATTTTAGTTATATCAAGGCTCTTGTGTATTAACCCACCCATAAAACCCAATGATAAATATTCTACTTTATCATTGCTTAATGATTTATGATAATTCACCGCCGGCAGTACCTGTGTGGTAGTAAGGCCAACAGTACCTGCCTTGTCAAACAACGTTTGTATGCCGGTAGTAATAAAATCATTGTTTGCGACCGGCAATTTAACCTCCGCATTCAATGAACCAGTGCGATAGGCTTTGGTAAAACTGTTCCATTGATCACGGTATACACCCTGTACCCTGATGTCGCCCGTAAAGATGCCCGCCAGGGAAGGATTGCGCAGCAACGGCGCTTCAAAAAATTGTGATAAGTGAAGGTCCTGGGCTTGCGTGGTAACTATGGCGGCCACTAATGCCAGGCTTGTCATAATTGTTTTGTACACGGTTTTCATAGTTTGGATATTGATGGATTATTATTGGATCAAAAACTTGTTAACTCGTTAACTGATCAACTGGTTAACTGGTCAACTTTCTAACTATCTAATTAAAGCTACGTTTCCTTTATACGGAACAATATTCGCATTGTCACAATACAACTCTACGATATACACATACACATCCATGTCGGCAATTTTGCCATTGATCTTTCCATCCCAGCCTGCATTCTGATCATTGGCCATAAAATCGTGCTTTTCAAATACAGTTTGTCCCCACCGGTTGAATATGCGTAAGGAGTGTACCAGGTTTATACCTTTCCCGCGCACATAAAACACATCGTTCATGCCATCACCATTGGGTGAAAAAGTATTTGGGATGAAATAGTTATCGCCATTACAAACAGAAGTAATAGTTACATCGTCAGATGCCACGCACCCGCCCTGGTTGGTTGCTGTAAGGCGGTAGGTAACGGTGCCTTTTACATCAACGCGTGGCGAAGCACAATTGGTGCAGCTGAGACCGATTGATGGCGTCCAGTTATACGTAGTTACATCCTTTGAACAGGTGGCCGCCAACTGAATAGTGGCGCCGGTGTTCACGGTAGTATCCTGTCCGGCAAATACAGTCGGGATAGGGAATACGGTGATCTGAACATTGCCCGTATCGGCAAAGCAATGATCATTATCGCGGCCAACGACGGTGTATGTAGTGGTATGGTTGGGGGACGCTTTTGGTGACGCACTTCTTGCATTGTCTAACCCTGCGCTCACCGTCCATTCATATTGATCGGCGCCTGAAGCACCCAGTTTTATCTGTTCGCCTGCACAAATGGTATCATTGGGTTGTACCTGCATGGTAAAGGGCTGGCGTACGCGCACATTCACCGTGTCGCTTTTTACGCAGCCGTGATCAGATACACCGGTTACCACATAGCTGCTGTTATCAACCGGGTTTATCAGCGGACTGGCGCATTGCATACAGGAGATATCTGGTGTGGCGCTCCAGGTATATTGTGAGGCGCCTGAAGCAGATAATTGCGCAGGAGTACCGCGGCAGACAAAAGTATCTTTCCCGGCAAACGTATTGGGCAGCGGCCAGCTATTCACATCGTAGCGGGCCGTATCAAAACAGAAATCCTGGTAAACCGTTTGCAATTGTACCTGGTAAGCACCGGCAGCGGTATAAGTCTGCGTAACTGCAACTGCGTTATCTGTAGTTTGGCCGTTACCAAACACCCAGTGTTTTTTCAGGTTATTGGCATCCCCGGTAACCTGGGCATTGAATGCAAGCTGACCAGGCACACAGACTTCTTTATCGCCGGTTATTTTTACCGTGGGGGTTGCATATACTTTTATGGTATCAACCAGGTGGGCCACATCTTTACAACCATTGGCAGTGGTGACCATATGCAATACGGTAAACGTAGCCGGCGCCCTGTTGAAATAATGTTTCGGATTGGGCTGGGTGCTGAAGGTACCATCGCCAAAATCCCACAGGTGAGAAGCTATATAGTCATTGGCCACAGATTTATCGGTGAACTGTATATACCCACTGTTACAAACCTGGTAAGTATCCATGGTTTCTTTGGCGGTAACGCCAATGGCATTGATGGTATCCTTACCAAGGATCGGTACCTGGCAGCCATTGCTGTCGACCAGGATCATGCGCGGAACAAACTTTCCTGCCAGGGCATAGTCGTACTGCATGGTTCCGGTTGTTGATGCGGTGGTATTGCCATCATTAAAATCCCAGATGAACGATTTAACCTCATTTCCGGCGCCACTGAACTGAACAGTAAGCGGCACGCAACCTTTGATGGGCGCATAATTGAATGTGCCGGTTGGTCCTTTCACCACTATCTTTCTCGACAACGTAGCCACACAACCACCTGGAGACACAATAGTTTGGGTAGCCAAAAACACGCCGGGAATATTATAAAAGTGAACCGGGTTTTCGAGCGTTGAAGTAGACCCGTCGCCGAAATCCCAGCGGAGGGTTACATAATTTTTTGCTGAAGAGGTGAAGCTAACCTGCAGGGGCGGGCAACTGCCAATGGAATCTGACATAGTGAACCCGGCTATGGGCGTAGTGATCTTTATGTATTCAACCCGGTTAACCGAATCGCGGCAACCCACGGGATCAGCAATCAACAGGTTAACTGTATACCATCCATCCTGCGTGTATTGATGCACCGGTGATAACTGACCCGCTGTATTGCCATCGCCAAAATCCCAGGTGTATTGCAGGTTATCGCCGGTTGAAGTGTTGGCGAAATTAACAGGTTTACCGGGACAGGAACTGGTATCCGTTGTAGCAAACGCTGCTTTGGGGTTCGACACAATGATGGCGGCATTGCCTGATGCGTCAGTACAACCCTTGCTATCAGTAATTCTTAATGAAACATTATAAGATCCGCCATTATCATACAGATGGCTAAAAGGCCCTGCGGCCAACGTTTCTTCCTTACCATCGCCATATGTCCATACCCATTTTACAATAGGATGCATGCCATCAGTAGCAGACAGATCGCGGAACGCAGCGAGCTTTTCAATACAGATCTTTTGTTGAACCGCTTGAAAAGCAGCTGAAGGTCCATCCACCTGGATGTATTGTTGTTTTACAGTTGAATCAACACAACCATTAACATCAGTATAAACAAGCGATACCCTGTATAGACCCGAAGCTGTATACACGTGGGTAACATTGCCAGGCACAGCACTCATGGCGCCATCACCAAAATGCCATACCATACTGCTCACATACACCGGATCATACTCTTTTATAGTAAAGGCTACTTCATCGCCCTTACACAATTCTTTTTTATTGGCGTCAAAATCGGGGTGCTCATCGGCAATAACCAGGATCTGCGACAGGCTATCCAGGCACGCATCGTGGGTAACGATCAGCAGTACGCGGTAAGTTCCTTTGGCGGCATACCGGTGAGCGGGCGATTGACTGGTGCTGGTAGCGCCATCGCCAAAGTCCCAATGCCAGCTTTGGGCGGCAATTGATTTATCGGTAAAAGTTCGTTGGTATTTATCAGTACAATTCAGCCCCAGGTTAAAACGCGCTACCGGCGGATCGATGCGAACATAATCTGGTTTTATCATGGTATCGGAACAGCCCTTGTTCGTAACGATCAGGGTTACTTTAAAGAGTCCGGTATCATTAAACTGATAGGTGGGATTTTCCCTCGTGGAAACGCCGCCATCGCCAAATTCCCACAACCATTCATCACCAGCCGGCGTACTTTGATTGATAAACGGAATGGCCTGACTGCGGCATACCTCGCGGGTCAGGGCGGTAAAATCTGCTTTGGGCCTTGGCGCTGTTAATATTGCTTCGGGCATTACAATTGAATCGGTACAACCACCGGCAGTAATGATCACCAGCTTTACGGTATATTTCCCTTCTGTAGTATATGTTTTTATTGGCGCAGCTTGTGTGGAGCTGGTGCCATCGCCAAAATCCCAGCGATAACCAACTACATTATCCTGCACATCGATATCAGCAGCAAATGGCACAGTAAATGGCAAACAACCTTTTTGGGGCATGTCCTTAATTCGTACCTGCGGCCGTTTAACCTGGATCAATTCATTTTTAACCAGCGAATCGGTACAACCATTGGCTCCTGTTACAATTAATTTTACGGTATATAAACCAAATGCTTTGTACACGTGCTGCGGATTGGCAGCGGCGCTGGTGCTGCCGTCGCCAAAATCCCATACATTACTTACAGCGCCAGCCGTTGTATTGGTAAATTGGATCGCCGCCGGAATACTGCACGAATAAGTACGGTCGGTAGTGAAGGCGGCCACCGGTTTGGGTAGTACAGTGATCAGCTTGTTAATTGAATCGGCACAGGTGGCAAACCGGTTCACCATTTTAATGGTATAGGTACCGCCTGCGGCATAGCTTTTCTGTGGACTTGCCTCTGTTGATGTATTGCCATCGCCAAAATCCCATTGTACGGCAACAGGGGCCGGTGAGGAAGTATTAATGGGGAAGAATGGCTGTCCGGCGCATATACTGGCAGGCAGCGTAAATTGCGTTTGGGTGTTCCCTAATACGATCAAATTCTTTTTACGCACCGTATCGCGACAACCGGAAGTATTGACGGCGCTCAGCGTAACGGTATAAGAACCATTCGCCGTATAGTTATGATGCGGGTCTCTGTCTGTGGAGGTTTGTCCATCCCCGAAATCCCATAAATAGTTGACCGTACCTGATTCAATCGACTT
>NZ_JBJMLX010000149.1:0-4884 GCF_045805085.1 Niastella sp. | reverse complement strand
ATTATTCGTGGTACGCCCGGTGTTACTGTTGGGTTCGATGCCACTGCCAAAGGCGGTGGCAGCATCCAGATCCGTGGACAAAGGTCTGTATACACCGATGCGGGCCACAACGACCCCTTACTGGTGCTGGATGGAATGATCTTCTATGGTGAATTATCAGAGATCAACCCCGACGATATTGAGCAGATAGACATTTTAAAAGATGCGTCTGCCGCCGCCGTCTATGGCGCCAAATCCGCCAATGGCGTCGTGATCATCACTACCAAAAAGGGAAAGAAAGGCAAACCCCGGTTTAACTTCACTTCCAATTACGGCATTTCAACCATGGGCATTAACCGCAGGGTGATGTCGCCTTCAGGTTACATGCAATACCGTCATGACTGGTACACGGCGCCTACTTATGGCGCCAATACCACAACAGGTAATTACGAAGCTTATCAATCGGATAAGAAAACCCAGCCGGGTTATTATGATGAACCCACTGATGCCAACCTTTCCAAATGGGGCATTAACATAGACCAGTGGCGGGCTTATACCACTGCTACCAATGGAACGGCCGGCGACCAGGAGATCTGGGCAAAACGTCTGTTGTTGCAGGGCACCGTGTTAAATAATTACCTGGCCGGTAAAACGTTCGACTGGTACAATAATACTTTCCGCACCGGTAACAACCAGGATTACAATATCAGCGCCTCTGGCGGCTCTGACAATTATAACTATTATATGTCCATGGGCTATCTCAGCAACCAGGGATTGATAAAAGGCAATGACTTCAAGGCCGTACGTTCTAACATAAAGCTGGAAGCCAAAATGACGAAGTGGCTGGATATAAGCGGCAACATAAACTTTCAGCACCGCAATGAGGGCGACTCCGCTGCCGACTGGAACCGGGCGATCATCTACAACAGTCCTTACGCCAATTATAAAGATGATACCGGCGCATTGGTGGTGCATCCCATGGGCGAGAACAGTGTAAACAACTACGGTTACAATTACGATTTCATTCGCCAGTACACGGCCCGGGACAAAGCCTATACCGTGCTGAACACCATCTTCACAGCCAGGGTAAAGCTGCCGTTCAATATCACCTATTCATTCAACGCTTCTCCCCGCTACCAGTTCTATCATGAACGGTATTTTGAATCTTCGAAAAACCCTGATTTTAAAGGAACGAACGGGTTGGTATACCGCGAACAAACCGAGCGGTTCGACTGGTCGCTGAACAATACCATCAACTGGGACCAAACCTTTGGCAAACACCGGTTGAACATTACGCTGGTGCAGGAAGCCGAAAAACGGCAGCAGTGGAAAGACAGGACAGAGGCCCGCAACATCTTACCAAGCGATGCGCTTGGGTATCACGAAACATTTTTCGGGGATAAAAATAAAAGTAGTTACGATGCAGATGACGTGAAAGAAACCGCCGATGGTTTGCTGGCCCGGTTAATTTATACATACAACGACCGGTATATGTTCACCGCCTCCTTCCGTCGTGATGGCTATTCTGCCTTTGGTACTTCCAATCCGCGCGCCAATTTTATTTCAACCGCAGTGGCCTGGACATTTACCAATGAAAAATTCTTTAAGTGGGAACCCATGAGCATGGGTAAATTAAGATTGTCGTGGGGACAAAATGGTAACCGCTCCCTGAGCGATCCCTACCTCGCACTCTCCAATCTCACCGCCCCAACAACCGGATCAACTACCATGGGTTACCTCGATAACAGCGGTAACCTGGTGCAATACCGGTATTTGCGGATAGACAGATTGGCAAATCCCAACCTGCACTGGGAAAAAACCGAATCGTTCAACACCGGTATCGACTTTGGTTTCCTGAACAAC
Source organism: Niastella sp. (assembly GCF_045805085.1). Taxonomy (NCBI): domain Bacteria; kingdom Pseudomonadati; phylum Bacteroidota; class Chitinophagia; order Chitinophagales; family Chitinophagaceae; genus Niastella; species Niastella sp. The sequence goes on along the minus strand of NZ_JBJMLX010000149.1, from coordinate 3,042 downwards.
CGCTTAACAGGTTCTATTGACTATTATATAACACCTACCATTGACATGATCATGAACCGGGCATTACCAAGCTTTACCGGTTTCACCAGCATTACCATGAACCTGGGTAAGGTAATGAACAAGGGTATGGAGATCTCGCTGAGCTCGCAAAACGTGCGTACGAAAAACTTCACCTGGAGCACCAGCTTCGGTTTTTCGAAATACAAGAACACCATCAAACACCTGTATTACATCTACGATGCGGTACTGGATGCGCAGGGAAATGTTGTCAGCACCAAAGAAAGAGATGATATCAAGAACTCCTGGTTCATCGGGCAACCGGTTAGCGCCATCTGGAATTACAATGTAACCGGCATTTGGCAGGCCAGTGAAGCGGCTGAAGCAAGCAGTTATGGTCAGCGCCCGGGCGATCCCAAAGTGGCCAACAGTTATACAGACAATGATACCAAAGATGCCAGCGGTAAAGTGACGCCTGTGTACGATGATAAGGACAAACAATTCCTGGGTCAAACCAATGCACCCATCATGTGGTCGCTGCGCAACGATTTTACCTGGAAGAATTTTAATTTTTCGTTCAACCTATATTCCTATTGGGGCAACAAAAGTTTGGTTAACCTGTACCTGAACCAGGATAACAACACTTCGCTGATCACCAACCTGGCCAATACCTGGCAGAAAAACTACTGGACGCTGGAGCACCCCACTAACAATGTGGCGCGTCTCGATGCCAAAGGGCCTGCCGGTGTACAGGCGCCCGGAAAATTATACGACAGAAGTTTCATTCGCCTGGATAATATAACGGTGGGGTACAATGTGCCGTTGAGACTGATCTCAAAAGCGCACCTCGACAAATTAAAAGTGTATGCCAACATTCGCAATGCAGCCTTGTGGAAAAAAGATAAGAACTGGATCTACGGCGATGTGGAGACCTTTACCATCACTACCGACAACCAATACCGGAATAGTTTAGCGCCCAGGATCATCACATTCGGATTAAACGTAAATTTTTAAAGGACTACAGCAATGAAAACGAATTATAATAAAAGTATCACCATATCAAAGGCCCTGTTGCTGAGTGTAGCGTTGATAGCTGGTTTGTGTGGTTGTAAGAAATCTTACCTGGAACCCGATCCCCTGTCGGTATACATCCCGTCAACAACCTTTTCAACCAAGGGTGGGCTGGATGCAGCCATGGCTATTTGCGACAAGCAGCTCCGTTCATACTGGACCTATTTTGAATATACTGACCTCGGGCTTCCTATCAGTACCGATTATTTGTTTACCGATGTGGCAGTGGCCAGTAAAACCGATGATGGGAATATTTTTACCGACATCGCCACCCGGCTTACCCCAACCGAGCAGCCTGAACGCGTAGGTTATTTTTGGGAACAGGCCTATGCCGGCGTAAAATATGCGAACACTATCTTAAACTATATCGATAAGGTGTCGGGATTATCAGATACCACCAGGAATGAATACAAGGGCCGGGCATTGTTCCACCGCTCTTATCATTACCTGGGGCTTGTATTCAGATTCAGGGATGTGCCGTTGGTAACGGTGATCCTGGATGTGCCGAAGGTGGATTATCAAAGCACCAAACGCGAGGCCATCCTGCAAATGCTTACAGAAGATATGGAGAAGGCCGTACAGTGGGTGCCCGCCCAGGAAAAAATGTCGCTGATAGGGCTCGTGAACAAAGCTTCCTGCCGCCAGCTGTTGCTGAAATGTTACCTGGCTACCGGTCAATGGGACAAAGCCATTTCCCAGGCCGATACCCTCATCAACAATTCAGGACTTTCTCTGATGACAGCCAGCTTCGGCAACTTTGTTAGTCCTTATGCAAGTGTGTGGCCGGTAACCCGTAATGTGATCTGGGATCTGCACCGGCCGGAAAACAAAGGCATTCCTGCCAATAGGGAAACCATCCTGGTGATGGCCAACCGAAATAATACGGACATGGGCGTAAAAATGAATTCCATGCGCAACTGGTTGCCTTTCCTTGATAATGTAGGCACCAGTGCACCGGATGGAAAACAGGCTGTACGTTTCTTTGCGCCCTCCAGCACTTCCTTCAGGGCGCTTTTGGATTATAAAGATGCTATAGGCCGTGGTATTGCGCACATCAGGCCCACCTTCTTTCATCAAAATTCACTCTGGGCTGTAAATGGCGTTAATGATGCCGGCGACCTGCGTCACAACAGCACGGTGGGCAACTGGGCGCGGATGGATTCGCTTAAATACAACGACCCCGCCAGTACGGCCTGGTATGGCAAAAACGTTCGCCTGCGAAATGCGTCGGGCGCTTTGTTATGTACCGATACTGTTCGTAACTGGTTCGACTGGCCACACTACAAATATTATATTGAAGATGTAAACGAAACCGGAAACCCGAACGAAGCCAACCACCGAGGCGGCGCCGGCGATCTGTATTGTTATCGCCTGGCCGAAACGTACCTGCTGCGTGCGGAAGCAAAATTCTACAAGGGCGATATCGCGGGCGCTACTGCAGATGTAAACAAGATCAGACAGCGGGCGCAGTGTACGCAATTATATACTACAGTAGGTATTGGTGATATCATGGATGAGCGTGCCCGTGAGTTGAATATGGAAGAATTCCGCTTTGCAGAATTGAGCCGCGTTTCCTATAGCTTAGCACTTAGTGGTAAGGCCGATGAATGGGGCAATACTTATCAGGTAGAGAACCTGGCGAAAAACAGTTACTGGTTCCAGCGCATTCAACATTACAATGATTTTTATAACAAAGGAAGAGTAATGGTTAAAAATCGCGCATATACCATGGCTGAAAAAAACATCAACTGGCCGGTACCTCAAAGCGATATCAATGCAAATGGAGGCGCCCGTCTTCGTCAGAACGAAGGTTACACCGGTTATGACGCCGGGATACAAATGTGGACCAACTGGCAGGATGCAGTTGCGGATGAACAACCGAAGAAATAATGGAAAGGCGGGCCTTTGAAGGTGAGTCACCCTTGAGGGTGGCCCACCTTTAGCCCACCTTATATTAATACGCTATGCTCATTT
>NZ_JBJMLX010000148.1:0-8202 GCF_045805085.1 Niastella sp. | reverse complement strand
TGATAGTTACGCTTACTTTTTTCGGGGCATAATTTTTTATGCATTCTTTATAAAACTCCGGTTATGGCAAAAACTAAAACAAAAACTCCTACAAAAAAACGCTCTGATGAAGAGCTGAACGATATTTCATCCAGCCAGGAACAAACCCCACCAAAGGATGGTACTGCCAGCCAAAGAAGAAAAGAAAAGCTGGCGCAGGATGAATCATATATCGAATTACCTGATGTATCGGATATTCCCGGACAGGAAGGTATTGTAAACGCCGGCGTGCCCGGCGCCATGAAAGATACTACTGCCTCCTCCGATGACGAGGAAGGCATTCGCCAGGGAAAGGATATATTTAAAAATGATGACGACGAAGATGTAAAGATCGTGATGGGTACCGAAGCAGACGTAACGGAAGAAGATCTGGAAATGCTGGGCGATCCTGACCAGGACCAGGATATGAATGAAGATGAATTTATTGATAAGGAAGGATTGGATAATACCGATTTTGACGGTGACCCGTTAAATGAAGCCGCCGTAAGTGAAGTGAGTAGCGGCGACGATCTGGATGTTCCCGAGGAAAAGGAAGAAGATCCAAAAAAGACCGATGATGATGAAGAAAACGATTATTACAGCCTGGGCGGTCCCGATAATGATGAACTCAACGAGGGAAGAAAAGATGATGATGTTTAGGTAGTTTGTAACAATCCTTTAATAATTTGGTAATAAAGGTGAATCATACACCAATCGGTGATGTGGTTCACCTTTGTGTTTTTTTGCATCTTTGTATGGTAAATTACCCTGGTATTATGAAGTATTCTTTGTTGTTACTATTAAATCTGCTTTTTCTGACAGCTCTTTCGCAACCTGCCTCGCCCATCGTTATTCAAACAAAAAATGCCAGCCTGGTATTTACTGTTGGCAAAAACCACCGGGTGTATCAAAGTTACCTGGGATCGCAATTAGCCAATACGGAGTATGAGAAATTATCAGGCGGGCAGGAAGCCTATTTAACCGCCGGGATGGAAAACCTGTTTGAACCCGCCATCCGTGTAGTGCATGCCGATGGCAATCCTTCCCTTGAATTAACCTATGCCTCGCATACTGCCAGCCAACAAGGAAATGTGACCACTACCCGCATCATATTAAAAGATTCTGTTTACCAGGTTGAAGTGGTGTTGCAATACACGGCTTATTTTAATGAAGACGTTATTACCGCGAGTGCCACCATTCAACACCACGAAAAAAAGCCGGTGCGGCTTACACATTATGCTTCTACCATGTTGCACTTTAATGCAGATAAGTACTGGTTAACCCAGTTTCATGGCGAATGGGCCCGCGAAGCGCAGCAGGTTGATGAACAATTAACCAATGGGGTAAAAAATATCGAGAGCAAACTGGGCACCCGGGCTGACTTTTACCAAACACCCACCTTTTTTCTTTCCCTCAACAACCCATCCACCGAAACCAGTGGCGAACTGATTGCCGGCACCCTGGCCTGGACGGGCAATTTTCAATTCACGTTTGAAGTAGATCAAAGGAATCAGTTGCGGGTGCGTCCGGGTATAAATCCCTATGCATCTGATTACACCCTGAAACCCGGTGAGCTGTTCACGACGCCTGATTTTATTTTCACTTATAGCAACCAGGGTAAGGGACAGGCCAGTCGCAACCTGCATCACTGGGCGCGCAATTATGCCGTGTTGGATGGCAATGGTCCGCGTCTTACATTGTTAAATAACTGGGAAGCCACTTATTTTAACTTCAATGAAGATAAATTGGTTGAGTTATTCGATGGGGCCAAACAACTGGGCGTAGATATGTTCCTGTTGGATGATGGCTGGTTTGGCAATGCTTTCCCCCGGAACGACGACAAAGCCGGTCTGGGCGACTGGCAGGAAAATAAAACCAAACTGCCGAATGGCATTGGTCACCTGGTGAACGAAGCAGGTAAGAAGGGGATCAAATTCGGCATCTGGCTGGAACCGGAAATGGTAAATCCTAAAAGTGAATTGTATCAAAAACACCCCGACTGGATCCTAAGGTTGCCCAACCGCGCGGAAAACCTGTCACGCAATCAATTGGTGCTAGATTTAACCAACCCTGCTGTACAGAATTTTGTTTTCGGTATTGTAGACAGCCTGCTTACCAAAAACCCTGGCGTTGCGTATATCAAGTGGGATTGTAACCGTCCCATGTCGAATACGTACTCTCCTTATTTAAAAGAGAACCAATCGCATTTATTTATTGAATACACCCACAGCTTTTATAAAGTGCTGGACCGCATCCGCGCCAAATATCCGCACCTGCCCATTATGCTATGTTCCGGTGGTGGCGGACGCACCGATTACGGCGCGCTGAAATATTTCACCGAATTCTGGCCAAGCGACAATACCGATGGACTGGAACGCGTGTTTATTCAATGGGGCTACTCCTATTTCTTCCCGGCCAATACCATTGCGGCGCATATAACCAGCATGGGGAAAGGGCAATCGCTTAAATTCAGGACAGACGTGGCCATGTCGGCCAAACTGGGTTACGACATTCGCGTCAATGAGATGACACCGCAGGAATTGCAGTTCAGCCAGGAGTCGGTAAAAAATTACAAGCAACTGAGCGATGTCATTTGGTATGGCGATCTGTACCGCCTTATTTCGCCCTATGAGGAAAACCGTTCTGTATTGATGTATGTGAACGACCAAAAAAGCAAAGCCGTTCTTTTCAATTATAATTTAACTACCCGCCGCAAAGACCTTTTTACCAAAGTACAACTACAGGGCCTCGATCCTAAAAAGAACTACCGGTTCCGCGAGATCAACCTGTTCCCCGGCACTAAATCTACCAATCCTGATAATGATAAAGTGTTCACCGGTGAATACCTGATGACTATTGGTTTGAACCTTACACCTGGCAGGGTGTTGCCGTTAACAAGTAATATATATAGTCTGAACGGGGAATAGTGGGATGTGAAGTCTGAACTGGGATAATGGGATGTTTGGGATGGTGGGATATGGAATGATGAATTATTTCAAAAACGTAAATGGTCATATGAAAAGAATAATATTAATACTAAGCACTTTCATTTTCTTTATTTTCATTTCCTCAGCTCAAACCCCGGGCGTTCTTTTAATGGATGCCAACCGGCTGGTAAACATAAAGAAAAACATACAACAGCAGGATGCGCCTACCCTTCAACTGGTTACCGCATTGCGGAAACAGGCGGATGACTTATTAAAGATGAAACCGGTTTCGGTTATAGATAAAGCTTTTACGCCAACCAGTGGAGACAAGCATGATTATATGAGCCAGGCGCCCTATTTCTGGTACGACAGTTCAAAACCCAATGGCCTGCCTTATATGCGAAAAGATGGAGTGCGCAATCCTGAAATCAATAAAATAACAGACCATCGAAATTTAAGTGAGCTCGACAATGCTTGTAGAACGCTATCACTCGCCTGGTATTTAACCGGCGATGAAAAATATGCAGCCAAAGCCAGCGCCTTATTGCAGTACTGGTTTTTAAACGATGCTACAAAAATGAATCCCAACCTCAACTTTGCGCAGGCCATACCCGGCATTACCAATGGCAGAGGCATTGGCATTATTGAAACCATTTCATTGACCGGGATTGCCGATGCAGTCAATCTTTTAAAGGGATCGAAATCACTCTCCGATAAAGACAATAAATCAATACACGAATGGTATGCACAATACCTGAACTGGATGTTGACCAGTAAAAATGGAAATGAAGAGCATGCTGCCAAAAACAATCATGGCACCTGGTTTTACGCGCAGTCGATCGACTTCGCTTTATTCACCGGTAATACCGCCAAAGCAAAAGAACTGGTTGAAGAAAGTAAAAAAAGAATTGATTCACAAATTGATGCTGCCGGTAAAATGCAGCTGGAACTTGCCAGAACCAACGGGCTCGGCTACAGTACGTTTAACCTGCAGGCCTGGTTCAGGGTGGCCACACTGGCTCAACATACCGGCATCAACCTGTGGCAATATGTAAATCCACAGGGAGCCAGCATTCGCACTGCATTGGACTGGCTGCTACCTTTTGCACTTGGTCAAAAAACCTGGACTTACCAGCAAATTGGAGAATACAATAAGAGCAATCTTTACCCGCTGTTATCACAGGCGGCTGTTGTTTATAAAGATGCCAATTATGCTACACTGGCTGGGCAGGTGCAGCCGGATAAGGATGTTGTGGGGGCGTTGTTGTATGCCAACAATTTTTAACTTGTTTATTCCAGCCGAGGTTTCTTTTAGAGTAAGGAGTCAGTTATATTTTGATAATATTCGATAATACTATTTTAAACGATGACATTTTTAAAAACCCTCTGACGCGTCGGAGGGTTTTTAAATTATTTTTGACTCCAGTTCTTATACGGATTCTTCGCCAGGTTTGAGTTTGAGTATTTCTTTTCACTCGTTACTTCCTTCCCTACCCAACCGGGTAATGAGAATGATTCATCTTCAGACTCCAATTCTATTTCCGCCACCATCAACCCCTCGTTCTCGCCTAAAAACTCATCCACTTCCCACAGCTTGTTGTCATGAGTAATGAAGTATCTTATTTTGCTGACAACTGAATCGCAAAAGCCGTCCAGCAATTGTTGTGCATCAGCTACAGGGATGCTGTATTCAAATTCGGTTCGGGAGATGCCTACGGAAAGACCTTTTATGGTTAAGAATGCGTCTTTATCAGTAAGCCGCACACGGATCGTTTTCTCAGGATCTGATACTATATATCCCTGCCGGTAAAGTGATTGCTTTTCTTTTGTTACCTGGCTCCATTTTTCTTTATTGACCAGGAACTTTCTTTCTATCTCGATACCCATAACTAAAATTAATTGTATTAGTTTTTCAACTCTTTCAGCTTCTTTACTGCCTCATTCCTGATCTCTTTGTCACCCAATTTTGCGGTAAGCTCAAAGTATTTTATGGCGTTGAGCTTATCGCCTTTTCGTTCGTACATCGTGGCGATGTTATTGAGCACGATCACATCGCGGGGCATCAGCTTTTCTGCCTGTAACAATGATTGCAATGCTTTATCATACTCGCCCTGCAGGCCATAAGTGATGGCCAGGTTGGAAAGGCTTTCTACATGTTTGGGATAATATTTTAAAACTGTTTGGGCAATTGTACGCATTCTGTCTAACTGATCGTCACCCGCATTGTACAATTGCACTACATAGTCCTGCACGGTGCTTAGGAAAAATTTTTCGGGGTCTTTCACTTTTTTATTGTCTGCCCAGGTCCACTGGCTTTTTAAGTGGTTCGACATTTCAATGGCAGTGATGATCTCATTGGTAAAGCGTTCATAGTTTTCGATCTGGCCCAGGGCATAGATCTTTCCCAACCGCATATCCAACCGTGTTGTATAGGTGTTTATTCCTTTATCGATGTAATGAAAGGCTTTATTCAGCGTGGCGCTGTCATAGCCAAAGTCATCAGTGAGGTAACCAACCTGCGCACCGGTGCTGTCTGTTATGGCAAGCGATGAATTTTTGTTGCCTGTTTCTGATAAACGAACCATTTCCTGGCGGCTGGCGTGGAAGTAGTAATTGAAATAAGCCACGAATAATTCAGCATTGGTAGGGTCTGCCTGTTGCCAGTGTTGAAGCAATTGCCATTGAGCGGCTGTATCTTTTTCTTTTAACAACCGGCTGAAGGCTCCTTTATAATTTTGTGCAAAAGATTGACCAGCAAGGAGTACTAGTAATAACAGCACTATTTGTTTCGGCATTGGTGGGTGTTGGGGTGAGCCAAATCTACAAATAGCGGCTAAATAAGTATATTAATTTTTACCAACAGGTATTTTTTATCGATAAGTGATATTGATCGCTAATTATTTTTTGTTTTTGTACGAAAATGACATCCTACCAAATAGTTTCACCCTATTTCTATATAGAAACAATGCTCCGCTATATATTTTCACCCTGTTTCTATATAGAAACCATGCTTCACTATATATTTTCGTACCATTTCTATATAGAAACCATACAGAACTATATAATTTGATACTGTTTTCATACAAAAACGATACGCTACCAAATATTTTCACCCTATTTCTATATAGAAACCATGCTCCGCTATATATTTTCACCCTGTTTCTATATAGAAACCATGCTCCGCTATATATTTTCACCCTGTTTCTATATAGAAACCATGCTTCACTATATATTTTCATACCATTTCTATATAGAAATGGTACAGAATTATACAATTTCGACCCGTTTTTATATATAAAAATATAGCAGAATAGCTGATCCGATGTGATTTTAAACTAACAACAGCCTGATGTTCCGTCAATTAGATTTTACCTGCTCTTTTGAAGAAAGTAATGAATGGCGCAGATGGCATTGGCGCAGTGCCCGCTCCAATGCGTATCGAAGTTCCATTTAAAATCCCAAACCGCATTTTGCTTGGCTTCAGACGATTTCATGCCATACAATAGCAGGGTTTGCTTCAGGTATTTATAAATAGCGCCCAGGTCTTCATACAGGTCACCGTATACAATACCCGCATCCTTTTTCTTGGCAGTAGGATCGAATACATACCAGTAATAGCGATAATCCCATAACCTGTCTGCTATAAAATGGAGGCTTCGTTGAAATTCGAGCTCATCGAGCTTTACCTCGATCTTTTGATCGCTTTTTTCTTCCATCAATATCATGCAATTGCCCAGGTTGTACAGGGACAATAAATGATTTTGTGATTGAAGAATAAAATGGCGGGGTGTTTCTGCTTCGTGTGATTCAATGAAGGAACAATACCGTTTCGCAGCATCGATGAAGCTGGTAAACTCGTTGGTTGCAATAATTTTAGATACTAGTATCTTTTCAGGTAGTGACAAAGTGTTCTCAATAGCGGTTATTGAAATAATGGTTACTATTGAAATGTCCAAAAATGATGCCTGTTTATTGTACATCCAACACTAAAAACCGGGCTGCTATTGTAAGTCAGCCCGGTAGTTATATCATCAAATGCACATTCGTACATTTTGTTTCAAAATCGCGTTAATGCCCTCGCGCAAATAGTAAATATACCGTACTCCGTTTTATAACTGGATTCGCTTTGTAGCGCCTTCTTTAATGATATATTTTGTTACCTGCTGCCCTTTCTTTATGGTTATAGTAAGTTTACCACCCTGTGCCCTGTTCACAACGATATCAAATATATTTCCAAATGAATGAATGTTCCGCAGGGCCATCTGGTTCCAGCCATTGGGTAAACGTGGAGTGCATTCAAAACTGTTGAAACCGGTGGGGCGCACACCAAATAACCCTTCGGTATAAATTCGGCAATATAAACCGCTCTCGGCCGATAAATGCCGCTGGTTTCCCTCGGGGTAAGCTTCCACCGCATAAGGTACGTGTTCACCCAGTAACCGCCGTTTTGAATAATAACGCAGGAACTCCATCGCTTTCTCTGTTTCCCCTGCCGCCAATACCCCGCGCAAAGCATACAAGGTACTCCGGTCCCAGAACGTTGCATTGCCGGCCAACGACGCCAGGCCGTCTTCCGTCCATAAACGGGGAGAAAACAAGGCGGCAATGGTTCCTTCTTTTCTTTCGAACAGGCCTACAGTCAAAGGTGAACAGATCCAGGCACGCAGGGTATCATTTCCTTCATAATAGCGATACGTTTTGAACCCTTCCACATTGGCGCCAAAGAACTGTTCAATATTCTTTCGCATCGTCTGCGCTTCCTGTTCATATCGGCTGGTCTGCTCTTTTGACACATTCAATTGCCGCCCTAACATAGCTGCGGAGCGCAACGCATCATAATACAATACGCTGGTATGCAAATTAGCTTTGCCTGCCGGAAAGCGGTTTTCCAGCTCATCGCTGTTGCTGGCCACTACACCCTGTTCGTTTACTTTTCTTTTTAAATATTCCAGGCACCATTCAACCAATGGCCATAATACTTTGGCTGAATCTGTGTTGCCATACGTTAAGGCATAGCGTGAGGCGCCATAAGCGATCATGGCCATATCGCCCCTGTCTTTGGCGCCATGCCAGGTGGCATCGCCTTCCGCAATAATAGACCTGGGAATAGGCTGGTACTCCTTGTTCATATACTTTGCAAACCAGCGAAAGGCATTCATCGCCGATTTATTCCCAATTTCATCACCCAGGAAAGCAAAAAATGGATTTACATATTCCGCCTGGTCATTCGCCCAAATAGCGGCATAATAACGTAATC
>NZ_JBJMLX010000147.1:0-14120 GCF_045805085.1 Niastella sp. | reverse complement strand
TTTAAAAAAGAAGGCATCATCAGGCAGGGCGAATTTGTAAACAACGAGTTTGTTGACCTGTATGTATATTCCGTGCTAAAAGAAGAGTGGAAAAAACCCGTATAATTCCTTCCAGGGTAATTAATGGTGATTAATACAATTCTACACGGTGTTGATTTTTATGTACATGGTGATAAGTAAAACTATGTAATCTGATAACAAACAGAAATTTATGCACATACCTCGGGGCCACATAAGATACTAATATATGGGAACGTTTTTCTATCCGTGGGAATGAACGTCCCGTGCCTGATTTGTTTAGCGTTTGATTGTAAAGTGGTTACATCATTGGCACAATTTGAGAGGTGTTTACGCGAACGAACTGGTTACATAATTTTATTTGAGAGAGCCCTATGAACCCAACTTTTACAACCAATTACCGTGAGATGGCCCCCTGGCTGGAAAGCATTTTAAATGACTGCCAGGACGCCGTATTTATTACCGACCGGCATTTTAATTTGCAGCACTGGAACGTGGCGGCTGAAGAACTGTGGTTTAAACAACCCGACAGGCCTGCTAAAAAAAATATAGTTGATCTCCTCAACGGGATGTTTCCCGGGCACCATGAAGTGCACAGCCAGCTGCAAAGGGCTATCGCCCTGGATGAACAGGTGGAAGATATTTTTGTGGCGGCGCCCGATGGCAAAACCTACCGTGTTTCCTGCTATACCCATAAATTTCCGGGAACATTTTATTTGCTCGATGTAGTGATCATCCTGCGCGACCTGCAAGCTACTATTCACCGTAAAAAAGAGATCCGGCCCGGCGTGCTGTATAAAACCCTGCTTAATTCCCTGGAAGAAGGCGTAATGCTGTTACAAGGTGTCCAGGGCACCATCCTCTCTGCCAATAATAAAGCCTGTGAGATCATAGGCTGTACCCACGATCAACTCATTGGAAAGAACCTTATCGATATTGGCGGCAAAGGCTTTAGGGAAGATGGTTTTCCACTGAGCATCCAGGAATATCCCGGCATGATCACCTTGCACACCGGAGAAATCATCCGGCAACGCACCATGGGTTTTACCAATGCCAAAGGCCGGCTTACCTGGCTTTCGGTGAATACCTGTTTGCTGGAAGAATTTAATGAAGCTGTGCCCGGGCTGGTAGGGGTTAGCTTTAGTGATGTTACCGCCTGCAGGGAAGCCGAGTCGCGATTGACTGAAAGTGAATACATGTTTCAGTCATTCATGAACAATACGCACAGCCCCGCCTGGATCATTGACGAAGATGGCTATATCATTTACATGAACGATATTTTTAAACGCGTATGGAAATTGAGCGATAGCCAGCTGTATACCAATATGCGCGACCTGATGCCAAAAGATATGGTGGAGCAGTATATGGCCAACAATCAACGCGTGCTGGAGACCGGTCAGCCGTTGATTACCCTCGAAAACTCGCTGCGGCAGGATGGTACGCCGGGCGTGTACCTCGTATTCAAATTTTTGCTGCAAACCTCCACGCCTAAACGGCTCATTGGCGGACAATCCATCGACATCACGGAGGAGAAAAGAGCGCAGCAGGAGATCCTGAAAGTAAACGAACGGTTTTATTATACAACCAAGGCCACTTCAGATTACATCTGGGACTGGAATATTGAAAAAGGAACTATTTACCGAAGCGAACCATTCAACCGGTTAACGGGCTATACCCAGAACGATATGAACCTTGACTGGTTGCTCGAAAAAATACACGTTGATGACCGCCAGCGGTTAATGGATCATATCAATGCCTGTTTACTGGCGAGAAATAATTACTGGCATGATGAATACCGGTTCCTTTGTGCCGATGGAACTTATAAACATTTGTCAGATAAAGGATACATCATTTACAAGGATGGTGTAGCGGTTCGGGCCATTGGGGCCATTCAGGACCTTACCGAAAAAAGAAAGCTGGAAGCCGAACTGGAGCAGCAAAAAGAAAAAGAACGCCTGCGTATTAACCAGGCGATGATTGCCGGGCAGGAATATGAACGCAATGAAATATCAAAAGAGTTGCACGATAATGTGAACCAGATCTTATCATCGGCCATGATTTTGTTGAGCACGGCCAAAGGCCAGGGTGATGAACAGGATCAACTGCTTGGTAAAACATCCCAATACATAAACCTGGCTATCCAGGAGATCCGAAAGATCTCCAAGTCACTGAACTCTTCCATCATTAATGAGGTTGGGTTTATTGACCCGGTGGAAGACATCATCAAGAATATGCAACTGGTGCGGCCTATGGTTGTTGATTTTGAATGCGATCCTGAACTGGAAATAGAACTGGCCCACGACGTGCAGTTGATGATGTACCGTATCATCCAGGAGCAAACCAATAATATCATGCGGTATGCCGAAGCAGGGTATGTACGCATCGCCATTGAGAAGGCTGATAATGAATTAAGCCTGGTGATACAGGATAATGGAAAAGGTTTTGATGCCACAAAGCCAACAAATGGCATTGGACTGTTGAACATTCTTAATCGGGCAGAAACATTGGGTGGAACCCTCACCATCGACACCAAACCGATGGGCGGCTGCCGTCTCGAAGTGCAAATTCCTTTGGATTAGCTTTTAAATTTTAAGGTTTAATGTTGAATGTCTAAAGAGAAAGGTCGTTGAAAATCGGAGCGCTGCATACAATAATGCTTCCCGAAGTTCAACGACCTTACACTTAGAACTTAAAACGTTCAACTTAAAACGTTCAACTATTATGGTATCGGCTCTGTGGCGCCGCTTGTCATCCAGGGCAGATTGAATTTATGGAACTCGATAGAGCGATGGCTGTTCTGGCTGTCGCCTGTGTTCTCATTGACCTCGATAAGCGCGCCAATAGTATAATCGGCTGTTTTTACCATGCTGCTATAACCACCCTTCCCTTGCGCGTATGCTTCATCATCGGTTAACCAGTCATAGATCTTACGGCTGAGGGGCCAGGTAACGCCGCCATCATAACTAATACGTACCCGCATTTTACACCGGGTTTCGGTGCTGGCCGAATTCAGCACCATAATACGATCGGGTGAACCGGTGTAGCGAACAATAGAACCTTCGCAAGCCGGGTCAAGCAGTGTATCGTCGGGAGCAAATGCACTAAAGCTACCGGTGATAGTGCCGCGCGATACCCAGCGCCGTTTGGCGGTTGCCCAGGAAGTACTGGTAGCCCGATCGTTACGCATCAGGCGGCCATCATTCAGTTCAACAATAGCGCCCTCACTGGTGCCGCCGGGTATCGGTTTATACTGCCAGGTAGCGCCATGATCGGTGCTGTAAATATTTCTGCCGATGGCAGGAATAACCAGTGTGCCATTGGTCGTTTGAATACCAACGCCGGGTCCCATGGCATCCCAGGTATAACCAGGGGGCAACAGGGTGCTGGTCATATCAGTAGGCGTGGTGAAATTAAGGCCATCGTCATCGCTGTAAGAATAATATACTTTGCGATCGCCCCAGGTATTTATTTTTTCATAGTCATCGGTACCGCCCTGATTCTTGGTGGCGGAATTCCAGCTCATAAATACCCAGATGCGGCCGGTGGTGCGGTCAACAACCGACGTGGGATTACCCCAGGTGCCTTGTCCGGCCCCTACCACTTCCATCATGGCCGACCAGGTGACGCCATTGTCGGTAGATCGTTTGTACTCCACGTTAATGTTGCCATAATCCTTGTTGGCGGCCATGCGTCCTTCTACAAAGGCAAGCAGGGTGTTGTCATTGGTACGAACAATAGAGGGGATCCGGAAAGAATGATAGCCATCGGCGCCGCCATCAAACAGTTTGATGTAGGTATGGGTTTGGGTGGCTTCGGTAGCCGCAACCCGATCATCATTGGGGGCGGTTCCTTTTTCGGTAACTCCTTTTTTGCAGGCGGTGGCCGATAACGCCATCACGGTGATGATGGTGAACAGGCGCGGCAATCGGTTAGTCCGTTTGTTCTCCGGGCATTTTGTTTGTTTCATTTTTCAGGTTTTAATGTTTGAAGAAAGTGTGCCCGGCGTAGAAGGTAGCACCGGGACACAACTTTCCTATCTTACCATTTGGGTTTTCGTACCTGTCCATATCCGCCGCCTTTTGGCCGGTCTTCAAAATGCAGGTGCGGACCGGTAACATTACCGGTAGCGCCTACTTCTCCTAATTTTTGACCAGCCACCACTTTAGTGCCGGTGCTTACGGAGCGAACGGATAAATGGCAATACACATAATCGCGGCCGTTGGAGGCACGCAACCCGATCCACCGGCCATAGGCCCCACCGTTATTGTTCGACCAGGCAATGGTGCCGTCAAGCACGGCCACTACTTTGGTGCCGGTAGGAGAGGCATAATCATCGCCCGTATGATATCCGGCGGCATAACGCGGATCTTTTACCCCAAAAGGGTAGGTGACGGTATAACCTGGCACCGGTGATTTTACTCTGGCAGCAGCTGCTTCAACGGCAGCAGTAGCAGGCGTAGGAACATTTTCTGTAGTTACCTCCGGATCGGGAACCGGTGTTTGTGCCATTTCCGAATCCTGTGCTTCCGGGGTTGCTGCTGAATTCTCTGCCTTGTTACACGACAGTACTGTTAACATAAGTGCCAAAAGACCTAAGGACATGTTTCTTGCGGTGTTTCTTTTCATAGTATTTGTTGTATTTAAAAAGAGATGATTATTTAACGATTAGCAATTTCTTACTGGTTGATTTTCCACTAGCGTTCAACCGGATCGTTACGTTATAGATACCGGGTTTCAACCCACTGGTATTGATGGTAAGGCGGTTCAAGCCTTGTTGCAATACCACATTGCGTTGCTGGGCTGCCTGTCCAAAATTGTCGCTTACTACAATGCTGGCAGGTTGCGATGCATCAGCAAGCGTATACTCGATCGTGATAGCGCTTCCGGTGGCCGGGTTGGGTGCTATTTT
This sequence comes from Niastella sp., assembly GCF_045805085.1. Lineage (NCBI taxonomy): Bacteria > Pseudomonadati > Bacteroidota > Chitinophagia > Chitinophagales > Chitinophagaceae > Niastella > Niastella sp. The sequence continues at coordinate 9,193 of NZ_JBJMLX010000147.1, read as the reverse complement.
TAATGAACCTGGCTCCGTAATGTGGGTATCGTTGGTATTGCTGTTAACCAATGCGCCGCTGCTGGTTTGAATAGCAGCACTGTCCGGGTTGTAATAATGATTCAGGATCCAGGTATAGGTTTGATCGGTACCCCAGAAGCTGGAACCCCATTGGCACATACCACGGCCATGACCGCTTTTAGTTCTGCCTGCACAACGGGAATCAGCAATACAGGGATAATCAGTGCTGGTGCCACTGAAGCCATCACCGCAACCGGCGTTATTTGATTCGGCGCAATACTCTGCTTTATAGATCGCTCCGTTCTTTATTAATACGATACCGGCTGTTGCGATCGCTGCATTCTTTACACTGGTAGCGCGATCGGTTTGCCAGGTCTGGTGACAAGCGGCTGCAGAGAGGTCATAATTGGTAGCTGCGGGATTTTGTACAAACCAGGCACCGCGTGAACGGTAAGCCACTGAACCGGCTTGCAGGGAAGCGGCATTCCAGCTGCTTACCCACTCATCATCCAAACCGCTTTGCACATACGATTCCAGGCTCATTACCTGTACATGCGGGCTTGAACAAGCCGTGCAGGCGCAACTGGTTGACACCCGGATAACGGCAGGAACCGCCAGTGCCGCTGTAGTAGTGGCCGTTGCTTCTTCACGCGCATTTACAGCAGGTGTTGTAGTGCCTGCAAACGCTATTTGTTCGGCGATCGTTTTGTCGAACAACCCATGGCGGCGGATGGCCAGATCCGGTGCGCCTTGCAAGGCAGTAGCATGAACAGAACTGGTTGCATTCAGGGCAATCTGCATTTCATACGTATCGGGAATGGCATACAGGTTTTGAATGCTGTTGGTGATATACCCTGTTTTGGTAGATTGTATAGTAATGATGGACGGTGTTTTAACGGGTGTTATAACCCCGGCGGGAACCGTAAGCGAGAAATGACCGCTGGCATCTGTTGTGGTGCTATAGTTGCCTGCTTGTAGCTGAACGCCTCCCAGTGCGCTGTTTAGTTCGGCATCACGCACATAGCCGGTCAATACCATGTTGCTGCCTGTTGAAACCAGGGGTGACGTATTGCTCGCCATTCTGGCCGTGCTGACTACATCCAGGTTGATATCAGCGTATACGCTGTCATCAGGTCCGCCGGTGAAGGCAGTGCTGAGTGCAGTATAACCGCTTTTTGAGAAAGCGAAACTGTATTTTCCGGTTTCCAGTCCGTATATGAGTTTACCATTGGCATCGGTGGTAGCAGTAGCGGTAGTGCCATCGGGTTTGGTTACTTTAACCGATGTGCTGGCAACCGCCAAACCGGTGCTTTGGTCTTTCACGGCCAAAGACAGGATGGTAACAGCTGGCGTAGGTGGCAGTTGAATAGTAACGTTACCCGGGTTATAATAATGGTTCAGGATCCAGGTATAGGTTTTGTCGCTGGCCCAGCGGCTGGAGCCCCATTGGCACATGCCGCGGCCATGGCCGTTTTTGTCGTGACCGGCACAGCGGGCATCTGAAATACAGGGCCAGCCGCTGGTGGTACCTGTACCACTATACCCATCACCACAACCGGCCTTGTTGTTTTCTGCAGAATATTCCGCTCTGAAGATAGCGCCACTCTTTACCAGAACGATACCGGCAGTAGATTTAGCGGCATTGATAGCGGCTGTGTATTTATCGCTTTCCCATGCCTGGTTACAGGTAGAGGCCGCAATATCAAAACTGCTTTTAACCGGATGCAATACATACCAGGCGCCATAAGTACGGTAAGCTACTGAACCGGCCTGCAGAGCAGCTGCGCCCCAACTCGCGATCCACTCATCATCGATTCCCGTTTGAACATACTCTTCCAGGCTCATTACATCAACGGAACTGCAGGTGGTACAATTACAGTTTACCCCCACCCGAATGCTCGATGGCACAGTAGCGGCCAACACCGCATTTTCCCTGGCCTGGGGCAGGGTGGCAGGAGCCGCATACCGTTGCTCTTCATCGGCGGCGGTTCTGTTGAATAAACCATGCACCTGTTTTTCCACGTGCCCGGTTTGTACCCGTGCTCCGTTCGACGGTGACAGGGCCACCTTCATCGTGTATACATCCGGTATCAGATAAACATTTTGCAGGGTGTACGGCGCATAGCCATTCTTTGTAAAGGTGATCGCTGCAGTAGCCGGTTCGGTGCCCTGTGTAAGGGGTTGGGCGGCAGCTGTTACTTCCAGCGAAAAGAACCCCTTGCTGTCGGTTACGGCAGTGGCGGTACCGCTGCTTACCTGTACGCCGGCGAGCGCGCTGTTCTGTGCTTCATCCCGTACATATCCGCTGATCACTGGTTGATTCACGTTTGCACGAAGCTGTTGCAAGGGCTGCCCTGCATTGTCATTGGCCGGCTCCAGGTTGATGCGGGCTTCAATGGTGGTTATTTCGCCCGATGAAAAATAGGTAGCTAATGGCTTGTAACCATTTGCTACAATGGAGAAATCATACTTTCCATTCACGGCCGTGAATACCAGTCTGCCGTTTGCTGCGGCGGTAAGGCTACTGGTGCTGCCATTGGGTGCTGTTACCTGTACAACGGCGCCGGACACGGCAAACCCGGTGTTTTGATCTTTTACAATAAACGTGATATTGGTTGACTGTGCCTCTGCAAACGAATACATCAGTAAACCCAATACCCCAAGAAGGATCTTTCGTGTTTTGATCATAGCATAATGTTTTGTAACTATTAAGACCTGTAAGGTGGACAGCAATGTCCTGAAATATCAGTGGGTTGAGTCCACCTGACAGGTCTGGTATTTGATCGCTGCTCTTACTTCACAATTAATATCTTTTTAGTAGTAGCCTTCCCACTTGCACTCAAACGCACCGTCACATTATAAAGGCCCGGTTTCAACCCACTGGTATTGATGGTAAGCCGGTTCATCCCTTTTTGCAACACTACATTCCGTTGCTGCGCGTTTTGTCCGAAGTTATCGGTAAGCACAATGCTGGCCGGTTGCGAAACATCGGCCATCGTATACCCGATGGAGATAGTACCGCCGGTAACGGGATTGGGCGCTATCGACAGCGTGCGGTCATTAGTGATCTTGCTGTCGCTGGTATTGCTGCTAACCAATGCGCCGCTGCTGGTTTGAATAGCAGCGCTGTCCGGATTGTAATAATGATTCAGGATCCAGGTGTACGTTTGATCGGTACCCCAGAAGCTGGAACCCCATTGGCACATACCACGGCCATGACCGCTTTTGGTTCTGCCTGCGCAACGGGAATCAGCAATACAGGGATAATCAGTGCTGGTGCCACTGAAGCCATCACCGCAACCGGCGTTATTTGATTCGGCGCAATACTCTGCTTTGTAGATAGCCCCGTTCCTGATGAGCACGATGCCTGCAGTAGCAACGGCGGCATTCTTTACACTGGTAGCGCGGTCGGTTTGCCAGGTCTGGTGACAGGCGGCCGCAGAGAGATCGTAATTGGTAGCTGCGGGATTTTGTACAAACCAGGCGCCGCGTGAACGGTAAGCCACTGCACCTGCTTGCAGGGAAGCGGCATTCCAGCTGCTTACCCACTCGTCATCCAAACCGGTTTGCACATACGATTCCAGGCTCATTACTTCAACTACCGGATCGGCGCAGGCCGTGCAGGCGCAACTGGTTGACACCCGGATAACGGCAGGAACCGCCAGTGCAGCTGTAGTAGTGGCTGTTGCTTCTTCACGCGCATTTACAGCAGGTGTTGTAGTGCCTGCAAACGCTATCTGTTCGGCGATCGTTTTGTCGAACAACCCATGGCGGCGGATGGCCAGATCCGTTGCGCCTTGCAAAGCAGTGGCATGAACAGAACTGGTTGCATTCAGGGCAATCTGCATTTCATACGTATCGGGAATGGCATACAGGTTTTGAATGCTGTTGGTGATATACCCTGTTTTGGTAGATTGTATAGTAATGATGGACGGTGTTTTACCGGGCGTTATAACTCCGGCGGGAACCGTAAGCGAGAAATGACCGCTGGCATCTGTTGTGGTGCTATAGTTGCCTGCTTTTAGCTGAACGCCGCCCAGTGCGCTGTTTAGTTCGGCATCACGCACATAGCCTGTCAATACCATGTTGCTACCTGTTGAAACCAGGGGTGACGTATTGCTCGCCAATCTGGCTGTGCTGGCAGGATCGAGGTTGATGTTAGCCGTGATCTTATCATCTGCCCCACCACCGGTAAAAAATGTACTTAATGCAGTATAACCACTCTTGGTAAAGGAGAAAGTATATTTACCAGCGTTAATGCCATATGTTAGTTTACCATTGGCATCGGTGGTTGCAGTAGCAGTAGTACCATCGGGTTTGGTTACTTTAACCGATGTGCTGGCAACCGCTAAACCGGTGCTTTGGTCTTTTACGGCAAACGTAATGGTGGTAGCAAATGCAGGCGGATTGATGAGATCGTAATATTTCACCCAGTTCCAGTTGATGCCGGGATCGGTATGATCGTTATCAGGATAGTGCTGGTGGCCTTTTATCCGTACAGTGATCGGCTGAACATTGACGCCTGAAGTAGCGGCTCCTTTAAAACATTTTGTACGGTCAATGTTATTGTCGGCGCAAATATCCCGTACAAGAGCAGCTGAACTGTTGTACATGGCGTTGGTATACCAGGAAGCATCATCTACGAACCCTTCATGTTCAATACCTATTGTATAGGAATTGTTGTTGTACACGTGATAGGCGCGGTCTTTTTCGTACACCATTTGGGTGATCTGTCCGTCAGATGAACGGATCACATAATGGGCCGATACTTTGGCTGATGCATTGTTAAACCAGGAAATGGTACCAGCATAGCTTCCCTGGGTGGTATGAATGGCTACATTGGTTATGGCAACACCATTGCGACTTCCGAAATTTGCTGTGTTGGCCTGGTCCCACAGCGCCGGTGGATAATCAGTGCTTTGCACGGCCTCTGCACCGGTAGTACCCTCTATTCTTGCATTGCTGTTGGTGGCCGGTGTGGTGTTGCTTACAGGTAAGTTAACGCCGTTGGTGCTGATCTTATCCTGCAGGTTATTGATCTGTACGCCGGGTGCGCTCAGGGTGCGCAGGGTTTGCGGCGCATAGATCTTGTCGAGCTGTATATTGCGGGGTTGCAGCCTTAATTTAGGCGATGTAAAACCTTTCTTCAGGTGATCGAACACTTCGTAGGTGTACAGCGAATGCGCATATTTATTCACCGCGCTGCCATCCTCGGGGATCTCCGACAGTTTTTCCAGTACGCCGGCAAAACGTTCGTGTGTGAGGTTGGCGCCTGGTTGTTGTTGCGCTGCTTCCTTACTCAGGAATTTAGCCACTGCCAGGATCTGCAGACGCACGTCGTTTTTAAACTGTTCCGGGGTAATACCGCTTAATGCAGTAATGGTAAGCAGGTTGTTCTTGAAATAACCTTTACCGTCTTCGATCAGTCCGAAAATACCATACCGCAAAGGCATGGCCACGTCATCGCCATCGCCGTGTGCCTGCGGATGCATGTTGTTAAGATGCGAAGCAGACCAGGCTGCAGCTTCCAGTACTCCCTGCGGAATGGCAGGATACTGGCGATAGGCTTCGGCAAAATAGCCGCTGTAATTGTCACCTTGTTGCGCAGTGACCTGTGCACTGCACCATAGAATAAGGAATAAACCAGATAGTAGTCGTCGTTTACTCATCATGTTTAATTTTAAATGGTTATGAATAAGAGTTTAATAACAAAAGGATTCCTGTTGCCTGCAGAAGCGGATTTCCGGGCAGGCAAAAAATTACGGTTCAGTAAACCGGGTTCACTGACGTTAATAAATAGCAGGCTATACTAGTGTAGGGTATAAGGACAAACAAGGGCCTGAGGCCATAAAAACGGCCCCGATCTAAAGGGGATCAGTTACACACACCTGTATGGTGCTACGCATGCCAGTTCCAAAGGCACTGCTGCAATGTCCGGTATGTTACTGGTGAAAGGGAATAAGCAACTATTCGGGCTATGTTGCTTTGGGTATATGCAGCGGGACAATGACCTCTCTGGCATCGGGCCAGAGAAAGTTCCAATATGGCAAAGCGGTTAGTGTATAGTTTTTCAACATGATAAGGTTTTAAATTTAATTATGTAATACATAAGTAAGATGATTTTTTAAATTAGCAATGCGATATCATGAAAATTATATTAGAGTTCATGACAGGCAGGCCCTTTAATAACGTTGTTGTTCACGTGTAGTTACCTAATTAACTCTTTATTAGTTTGTCTTATATCAGTTTAGTAAGTATGTGAATTGTATTTTTTGAGATAATTGATGCCGGTAATTTGCCTGTTGTATCAATTTTGGGTGAAAATCACACCCGCAGAAAAACGCATACCCGTAATTTATCAGGCCAGTTTCCCACATTATTGTTCATAATACATTCTACTTATCTACCTAAACCAGAGCAGGGGGTAATAAACAAACATCAAACCAGCCTTTGACAATCAGGCTCTTTAGCAGGTTTATTTTTCAACATTTTTAAACCTTTTTCAAGCATTTCATGGTGTTTGGGTAACGGCGACCATACATGCTGGTATATACTGAATATCTTTAATAATATGTATGTCCCGATGTTTATAACCATCTCGCAGCATAGTCTGTTACCTGATGGGCGTCATAAAAAGAACCAGTTGATCAGGGTTAAGGTATTGGCTCTTACGGTATAGCATACAGTTTTTCCTAAGCAGAATTACCTATGGTTTCCCTGCAATAACAATGAATAGTCAAATAGACTTGCTTTCTAATCTAATTTTAATATGGGTTAAAGTGTTTCTAATAGTGTAATTCTTAGAGAAATATTAAATCCCCACGTATGACATTGATTAATATCCTAAAGAACAGGAAAAGCCTTTTACTGGCTGCACTTATGGGTACCGGTATGTTGGCAAACGCCCAGTTGAAGGTTGGTGACAACCCTACCAGTATTCAAAAAAGCTCCATCCTCGAATTGGAGAGCACCCGGCAGGGTTTGCTGTTACCCCGTTTAACCGATACGGCAGCCATCAATTCCCTGAACCCACCCGATGGGATGATCATTTACCTGACCGCAGACAACAGTTTGCGTATCCGCAGTAATAACTCCTGGAAAAAGCTGGCCAGCATGGCCGATGCAACGGCTAACTGGTCATTGACCGGTAACGCCGGAACCGATTCTGCTACCAGCTTCATCGGTACAACAGATGGCAAGCCGTTTACCATCAAGACCGCTAATGCCGCGCGCATGATCATCGGTTCAAACGGAAACATTGGTATTGGAACCACCACGCCCTCCGCTACTTTAAATGTAAACGGTACCGTTAAGTTGGAGAATCTGGCCGCCGGTTCAACCGAAGTAGATGTATTGGTGCTGGCCGCTGACGGGTCTGTATATAAAAGGACGATGTCGTCGAGCGCCTTTACCAATGCCATCAAAGCCATCAACGGCATTCAAAAACAAACGTTATCCATAACGGCTGCAGCCAGTACTTCAGAAGATTCGGTAAAAGTAGACAGCCGTTCTTCCGACAGTACGATTGCGATTTACCTGCCTGTACAGGATGGCGCTTCGGCCAGCAAACCATACGGGTTCTTAACCCACGATGACTGGACGAAGATCCAAAGCGGTATTCAAACCATAACCATTGGCGCCGTAGCTGCTTCCGCAGATATAAATGGCGCTACCATTGTAACAGACAGCACTTCGCGCAAGATCATCCTGCATCCGGCCGATGCAACCAATCCGGGTATTGTAACAGCAGGCGCCCAAACATTTGGCGGCAGCAAAACTTTCCGCGATAGTGTAACAGTGGGCGGAACCTTAAACCTGCAAACTGTGGCCAACAATGCAAGCGCCGACTCTGTGCTGGTGTTATCGAATGGCCTGGTATCAAAGCGTAAAGTAAGTGATGCGGCCTTTGGGAATGCCATTCGCCGGATCAATGGAAATATCGATACTGCTCAAATTGTAGCATTCAGGAATACCGGTGCCGACCTGGCCGTTGTGGCCAATGGGGCCGATAGCATTTATTTAAATGTGCCAGATGCCGGTACTGCCGCCCGTGGGGTGGTAACTACTGCCACGCAAACCTTCGGTGGTAACAAATCGTTCCAGGACAGCGTAACTGCTGCGAAAACTTTTTTGGCAGGTACTACCGGTAATGCTAACTCTACAGTGCAGGTAGCGGGTTCAATATCTATGGCTATTAAATCGGTAACTGCCAACTATTCGGCAACAGCCGGCGATAATACCATTCTGGCCAATACCACTACACAGGCCTTTACTATTACCTTACCTTCTCCCACCAGCATTGCCGGCCGGATCTATACCATCAAAAAAGTAGGCAGCGGGGGCATAGACAAGGAGTTGACCATTTCACCAACTTCTGGTACCATCGACGGCGGTAACACATATGTTATTTATAACGACTGGACATATGTAACCCTGCAAACAGATGGTACCGACTGGTACATCATCAAGAAATAACAACCGGCAACCGCAACCGCTTAAAGCAGGCATATGCGTATTTATAGATGTTGGATGGCAATACTCATAATGGTATTGTTCACCACGGAAGGCTTTTCGCAGCAGTTACGATTGGGGATCAATTCCGCGGTAAACATAAAATCTGCCGTGCTGGAATTGCAATCCACCAACCAGGGCTTGTTGTTTACCCGCATAGCAGACACGGCGCTGATCAATACCTTGAATCCGCCCGATGGCATGGTTGTGTATTTTACGCCGGCCAAACGCCTGCTGTTGCGTGCGAGTGGCGCCTGGCAATCGCTGGCTTCCACCACATCTATTGATACCACGAATATTCCTAACTTTTATTTGAAAGTAAGAAATGAGCTCAGCGGAGGAACCGGAATAAATTATAACAATAGTACGGGGGTAATAAGCAACGCCGGTGTAACCACTTTAAATGGCAACACCGGCGCGCTTACCATGGATACCGGTTACATCAGTAGCTTTTATCAAAAGGTGCGCGGCTTATTCAGTGCCACTGCATCCATTACCCTTACCAACGGACAGATAGGTATTACCCAGGCCACTGCTTCAGTAAATGGTTACCTGAGCAGCACCGACTGGAATACGTTTAACAACAAACTTTCATCAGTAGATACTACCAGCATTGCCAACTTTTACCAGAAAGTACGAGCAGAGCACGCGGCCGGGACCGGTATTTCGTATAATGCCACTA
>NZ_JBJMLX010000146.1:0-5723 GCF_045805085.1 Niastella sp. | reverse complement strand
GGTTTCACTGCCTTCTGGGTCATGGCTGCGGTTGCGCCAGATGGCAAAGGGTGACACCCCAAAACGGCAGAACCGGTTCTCTTCTTTTACGGCATTGCTGATCTTCAGAATGATAGAATCGGTATTGCTGCGACGCCAGTCGCCCAGGCTCAATCCATTGCCATATTTCTTATAGCTTTCATTATCGGGAAAATCTTTCCCTTCCGGGTAAGGATAAAAATAATCATCGAAGTGAATAGCGTCAACATCGTAGCGGTTAACAATATCGCGGATCACATTTACCACATATTGCTGGGCTTCTTTATTGCCGGGATCGAAGTAGCGGGTGCCGGCATAACTCACAAACCACTCGGGGTGCATTTTGGTAATATGGTTGGGCGATACAGATGATTTTCCGATCGCAAACTCGGCCCGGTATGGGTTACACCAGGCATGAAATTCCATACCCCGTTTATGGGCTTCTTCAATCATAAACTGCAGGGGGTCGTAATAGGGCGTGGGCGCCTTACCCTGTTTACCGGTAAGCCATTGACTCCAGGGTTCATACTGCGATGGGTAGAAGGCATCGGCGCAGGGACGCACCTGCACAATTACGGCGTTGAGGCCGTTGCGCTTATGCATTTCAAGCAGGTTGATGTACTCTGCTTTCTGACTCTCTGTGTTATAATTCCCTTTTGTTGGCCAGTCAATATTCTCTACTGTAGCTATCCACGCCGCCCTGAACTCATACCTGGGCTGCGCCACTACAAAAGTTACCAACAAACAGACCCCTGCCAGCAGGCTTATAGCTTTTTTCATGTTCGGATTAAAAGATTAACGGATGTTGTAAAGTACACTATTCTGAGCTTCTAATTTTATCGAGTAATTGATTTAACATTTTTGCATCATCTTCGGTAAGGTTGCCCAGCATTGCATCCATTTGCTCGTTGTAGCTATCCAGTTTATCAAGTAATTGCAAACCCGTGTCGGTAATGGTAACATCTACCAGGCGACGGTCGGTTTTACAAATCACTTTTTGAACCAGTTCCTTCTTTACCAGCCGGTCAACAATACGGCTGGTATCGCTCATTTTGTCCAACATCCGCTGGCGGATCTGTAAGGTAGATAAAGGCTTTCCCGCCCCCCGTAAAATGCGCAGGATATTATACTGTTGTGAGGTAATGTCACCTTTATCAAAAAACTGTTTGGTCTTTTCTGTGATCCAGTTGTAAGTAAAAATAAGGTTGACCATTGTTTTGTGATACTCGTTCCGGAATTTCGACTGTTGAATGTCTTTTTCAATACTCATGGCGCTGCTCAAGACTTTATGATTTAATTAGTGAAACAAACAGGAATTCATCCGGCTTGGGCCGATCGTGTTAGCATAAAAATGCTGAATAAATGATGTGCTTCATGCAGCAGGAAAAACTCTGTCCACTCTAAAATTGTCAATGATCCATATTTAGGATGATGACCGGTTCTTCTTACTGCCGGTTCGGTTAATGTCATAAGATAATTGGTAATGCCTGATCTTTGATCCGACAGATCCTTCAGCAAATCCTGTAACGATCTTTTACAACATGCTATAAATGCAGGGTCATTGTCTGCTACATACCGGTTGAATGCCGGTTCATTTTCCTGATGTATTTTTAGCAACCGTTGCATGAAAACGGGTTGGTAAGAAACCATATGAGCTAACTGCTCAAACGCACTCCATTTATCAGGCTGTAAACGTCGTCGCAATAGTTCTTCTGAAAACCCATGTATTAGTTCATAAATGGTTTCATGCTGATGTTGCAGCCGGCTACAAATAGATGCAGACAAGTACATATCAGTTACAGATTTAATCTTGTTCTGCGGCCAGGTATGGGGGAGGATGAGGTTTTGCCTTTCCTGTTCCGGATTTTAGCGTTTAGCTCCGGGCTGTTAGGGGTTTTGGTCGGGTATACTGCTTGACCTTTGTATAGTGCTGCTAAACCTATTTTGTTTGTCGAAATTACATTATTTCTTTTTCCATTCAGTACTTATTCCATCTTTATTCTTCATTTTCATAGCCCCCATCATGAATAGTTATATATTTATTCTGTCCGCTATAAATGCTTTCTGTTATCAATCGCCCCAGACTCTTGTACCCTCGCTGCAGTTGGCGCAAATATCAATATTTTTCCTGCTCATCAATACCTGCTCCCGAAATCGCTTATACTTATCGTTATGCCAGATCTCTTTAAAACTTTTTCCCTTCAGGTCGCCCAGCGGATGTTGGGCATCTTTATCAAAGCAACAGGGTACTACCAAACCATCCCAGCTTATGACCGTGGCATGCCATAACCGCCAGCAATGATTATTCAGGGCATTCTTAAATTCCATTTGTCCCTGTTGGTTTTTACGGTACCGGCTGTATTTTTCAATGGTAGGGATCAAATTATTAGGATCGGTCTCATAATCATACACCTGCGCTGTTTTAAACCGTACTTCATCAACTCCTATCTCTTTGGCCAGGCGTTTTACGTCTTCTATCTGATGCTCGTTTGGTTTTACTACCAGGAACTGAAAGAACACAAACGGCGTTTTACTTTTCAGTTCCTTTTTCCACTTTACAATATTGCGGGCGCCCTCCAGTACCTTATGCAATTTTCCGCCCACCCTGTATTGTTGGTATACGTCCTGGGTAGTGCCATCAATGGATATGATAAGTCTGTCTAACCCGCTTTCTACCGTTTTACGCGCATTTTCATCGGTGAGGTAATGCGCGTTTGTTGAAGTGGCCGTATAAATACCCTTTCCGGCCGCATATTTTACCATATCCAGGAAGGCAGGGTTGAGGTACGGTTCCCCCTGAAAATAAAATACCAGGTACAGCAGATCCTTTGACAACTGGTCAATGGTTTGCCGGAAGAAATCTTTTTGTAACATCCCCGTTGGACGGGTAAATGCCCGTAAGCCGCTGGGGCATTCCGGACAACGCAGGTTGCAGGAAGTGGTAGGTTCGAATGAAATAGAGATCGGATATCCCCACTGTACAGGCTTGCCGGTTATTTTACTAATATAATAACTGCTTAGTACCTTACCGGCATTCCATGCCCGGCGGGGTGTTAACCTCGATAATAAATTGAAACTATCATGCCAGTTAATTTTGGGCATAGAACTGTAAAATTAGGGTTCGCCAGCTTAAAGACAATGTTTTATGTACCCCAACGTTTAAAAGAGTTAAATTTTTCCACTTCAACACATTATATCATCGCTTTGTTTAGGCGCTCTAATATATTTGCGTACCCTTATGGCAAAAAATAAAAAGGTAGCCATTTTCTGGAGAATTGCCCTTGGCCTGATCGTAGCTGCTACTGTAGTTATGCTCATATTTCGTGTATATGAATGGTACCAGGAGCGGCGGGCGCATTTTGCCCGTTACGAGGCATTTGGTATAGAAATCCCCACTCGGTATTCAATTCATGGCATTGACGTTTCACGTTACCAGGAAACCATTGATTGGGAAAGCGTTAAAGCGATGAATGTGGAAGGGCTGAAGCTTGGTTTTACTTTTATCAAGGCTACTGAAGGTTTGGTTAATGAGGACCGCTATTATAAACGTAACTGGAAGCGGGCTAAAGAGGCCGGTATGGCCCGGGGCGCTTATCATTTTTTTATAGCCACCAAAAACGGCAAGGCCCAGGCTGAACATTTTATAAAAACGGTTGAACTGGGGCCCGGTGATTTGCCACCTGTGCTGGATGTGGAAGCCACTTATGGGGTGCCTTATAAAAAAGTTCGTGAACGGGTGAAGGAATGGCTGGTTACTGTTGAAAACTACTACGGGGTTCGGCCCATTATATACGCCAATGTGGATTTTTACCAACAAGTGCTGAAAGACGAGTTTGATGAATACCCATTATGGGTGGCCCACTACCTGCAAAAAGAAAAACCCCGGATCTACCGCAACTGGCATTTTTGGCAGTACAGCGAACAGGGGCACGTAAACGGTATCTTTTGCCGGGTTGATTTTAATGCCTTCAGCGGCGACTCCACCGAGTTTAAAAATTTGCTTTTCCATTAAAGGGTTAAATAGGTCATTTAATCAATTAAACGCTACAATTAATTAATTAAGTGATGGCAAAATGTTTTAAGTGTCACACTTTAACGATTAAATGATACACTTAATCAATTAAATGATGACTTAATATTTTAAGCGTAACACTTCGACGATAAAGTGTTACACTTTGACGTTTAAATGTTACACTTTAACGATCAAATGCTACACTAAACCAATTAAGTGATGCCAAAATCTTTTAAGTGACGCATTTGTGCGATTTTGCAGTTGAAAAAAGCTTTTATCTATGGGTTTAATGGAAGATGATGTTAAGGATTTTCTGAAGCGCATCGTTTGGACGGTTTCTTCAGGATTTTTATGGCTTACCATTACCATAGGTATTGGGGCCTACAACGGCCTGTTGGTTCCCGAACACGGGCTCAGGGTAAGCAATATAATCTTCTATATCTGGGGCGTAGGCAGCCTGACAGCACTGGTGTATTTATATATCCGCATCTGGAGTAAGAAGTTTCCACATGGGTGAAGTAAAGGCAGAGGCCAAAGAACAAAAGAAAAAGGCTTCCCGTGTAAGGAAAGCCTCTTGTATATTGTATTTAGCACCCCTTTAGGGGGCTGGGGGGTTAGAATCTGGTAGCCGGACAGCCAACTTTTTTATCGCGATTATAGGCAGGTAAGCCGGCAATGCGTTTGTACTGATCAATAAACGAACGCACGGTAACGGTTAAAGCCATATAATAATAACCATCTTTCACATTTGAACCACCACGGGTTGTTTTGGCGGCAGGGTAACCACCGGCGCCCACTTCATCACCCCGGTAAGCCAGGTCAACAGCCGTTTGGCCTTTGGCTGCCAGCAAAGCCCCCTGATCGGCATAGGTAGTGCTCACATCATCCAAATAATCAGTGAACAGTTTACGATAACCGAGTTCCAGTCCTACCCGAATGTCTTCACTAATGGCATAAGTAGCGCCTATCCCCAGGGGTATATTAAATTGAGTGAGTTTGTATTCTTTTTTACCTGGTTCAAAACCCTGTCCTTCGGTGCTTAACGGTTGCAGGAAGGTTTTGGCGCCATCGGTAGTTTTGGTGAACGGGTTAAAATGATACAGACCAACACCGGCAAAAATGTAGGGCGTCCACCAGCTGTCATTCAGGCTTAAAATGTTGTATTGAGCGCCTAACTCTATGTCCCACAATTTGGTTTGAAAGTTCAGATTGCGCGCTTTCATGGCGGTAGTACCTTTTTTATCGTCGGCTTTCAGGGAGGTAAGTGTAAAATAGGTGCGGGCGGTAAAATGTTCCGATAGGTCGTACATGGCTCCCAGCGAGCCTAAAAATTTGGCCTGATTAAAAGTAACGTTTTTGGCCTGCAGATCGCCCTGGTAATTGGCGATGCCCAAACGGGCCGCTAAATGAAAGTTTTGTGCAGCAGCTGCCACGGGTAGGCAGCACAATAATGTGATAATGAGTCTCATTAGATATTCAATTAGGATATAATTCTTTCACCCTCACAAATCTACGGTTTGGTTGACACCTTTAAACGGTTTGATAGTGAATTTATTACTCGTGAATGGTCAATCGTGAATCGTGAATGGCTCGCGACTTTTGAGATTAATGAACGACCTTGCGGCGCCCGAAATTATTGCCGATTGCCGATTGCCGATTGCCGATTGCCGATTGCCGATTGCCGATTGCCGAT
>NZ_JBJMLX010000145.1:0-5687 GCF_045805085.1 Niastella sp. | reverse complement strand
GCACGAGACAGGAACAGGGCACAAAATAACCTATTCACCTGCTAAAGATTATACGGGCAAAGACGCCATCACGTTGGTTTTGTCGGGGAAAGAGGTAGTGCAGCCGATTGAAGTTGTTAAAGATTCAGCCACCTATCGTGAAACAAAAGCAGCGCCTGGCACCTGGGTCGTAGTGGCCAATACCAACGACGTATATGAAATAGATAAACAGTATACACTTAATAAAATTGAAGTAGGGCCCGCTCATGGCACCGCAACTATAAAAGCTATTCAGTCGTTCAGTGATAATATTAAGTTATTGACTACTATTTTCCTGCGGCTGGTTCAAATGATTATAGCGCCACTTGTATTTTGTACACTGGTGGTGGGCATTGCCAAACTGGGTGATCTGAAAACCGTGGGCCGGGTAGGCGGCAAAGCATTATTGTGGTTTGTTTCCGCTTCATTGGTGAGCCTGCTCATTGGTATGCTCATCGTTAACCTGTCGAAACCAGGGAACGCTATTTCGGGCATGGAAGACGCCGCAGGTGCCAAAGACCTGATTGGTAAAACCCAGGAGTTTTCTTTGGCTAAATTTGTGGAGCACGTATTTCCGAAAAGCGTGATAGAGGCTATGTCTTCCAATGAAATACTGCAGATCGTGATCTTCAGTATTTTTTTTGGTGTGGCTATGTCGGCGCTGGGGGATATTACCAAACCGGTGGTAAAAGCGCTGGATGCCGTGGCGCACGTAATTTTAAAAATGGTGGGGTATGTAATGAACTTTGCTCCTCTTGGGGTGTTTGGCGCCATTGCGGCGGTAATTGCCACCAAAGGGCTGGAAGTGTTCATTTTCTATGGCAAATACCTGCTGTTCTTTTTAATAGGGATAGTTTTATTGTGGACGGTTTTATTATCAGTGGGATATTTGATCCTGGGAAAGCGTGTAGGCCATTTGATAAAAAGAATTGCCTCGCCCATGCTGATTGCCTTCAGCACCACCAGCAGTGAGGCCGTTTTTCCCAAACTCACCGAAGAACTGGAACGCTTTGGTTGCAAGGATAAAATTGTTTCCTTCATTTTACCGTTGGGGTATAGTTTCAATCTCGATGGTAGCATGATGTACATGACCTTTGCCAGTTTGGCCATTGCACAGGCTTCGGGTGTCCATCTTGATCTGGGGACGCAGTTTACGATGTTGATCGTTTTAATGTTGACGAGCAAAGGAATTGCCGGTGTGCCGCGCGCATCGCTGGTGGTAGTAACGGCAACCTGCGCCATGTTTAAAATACCACCGGAAGGTGTAGCATTAATATTACCGATCGATCATTTTTGCGATATGTTCCGTACCATGACGAATGTAGTCGGTAATGCACTGGCAACAACAGTGGTTAGCAAATGGGAGGGAGAACTGAAGCCTGAAATAGTACAGGCAGAACCAGTATTGATAAAAGATTAAGCGAAAACAAATAACCTTTTTCATTAAATTTTTTATGTTAAAACGACTGATATTTTTATTGTTGACTGTGTTGACTGTATCCGTAGCCATGGCGCAGCAACAAATAAGAATTCAATGTACCAATCAGTACGAAATGCCGGTTAGTACAATAACCGTATCCGCTGGCGGCCAGACTGCAGACTATACAACTGATATAAAGGGTTTCACAACCATTACAGTAAACCCGGCCGAGACAATTACCATTACCAGTCCGTATCACGATGTGCTTACAGTGCCAGCCGGTACTTTAAAAAACGACGGCGTAATTACGCTGCATAAAACATTTACCTGGAAGGACCTGCTGAACCCTATGTTCTATATTGTGTACGGCGGTTTTTTCCTGTTGCTGTTTATTGTATTTGCCGAAACCGGTTTATTTGTCGGCTTCTTTTTACCGGGCGACAGCTTATTGTTTGTGGCCGGTATTTACAGCGCTAACCTGGCGAATGACCTGTTTAAAAAAATAGGTATGGGCGGCGTACGGTACGAAGCGCTCGATCTTTTTGTATTGGTCGCATTGATCTCACTCGCAGGTATCCTAGGCAATACCATAGGTTACTGGACAGGTAAAAAGATTGGTCCAACCATGTTCCACTGGCGCGACCGGTTCCTGTTCAAGAAAAAGTATTTGTATGATGCGCATGAGTTTTATGAAAAGCATGGTGGCGGCGCTATTGTATTTGCGCGTTTCCTGCCCATTATCAGAACCTTTGCGCCTATTGTGGCCGGTATTGTTGATATGGATAAAAAGAAGTTTTCCATCTTCAACATGATAGGCTGTGTTGCCTGGGTGTTCAGTATGATCATTGCCGGGCACTTTCTGCAAAAATGGATCTTCACCCAATTTAATTTTGACCTAAAGAAACACCTCGAACTGATAGTACTGGGTATTGTGATCGTAACAACTGCGCCTGTACTGATAAAACTATTATCCGGAAAAAAGAAGGTTTCTCAACCGCCAATTAAATAATCCTATGCAAGCAAAACCAGCATCTGTTTTTGGCCTGGCAGTATTTGTAGCTGCGCTGGGCTACTTTGTAGATATTTATGATCTGTTACTCTTCAGTATTATCCGGGTTCCTTCATTAAAGGACCTGGGTTTAACCCCGGACCAAATTGCTTCAGACGGTCTGTTCATTATCAATATCCAAATGGCCGGTTTGCTGATCGGTGGCATTTTGTGGGGTATCCTGGGTGATAAGAAAGGAAGATTGAAAGTATTATTCGCTTCCATCATTATATATTCACTGGGTAATATTGCCAACGGCTTTGTACATACGGTAAATCAGTATGCAGCCGTTCGTTTTTTAACTGGTGTGGGCCTGGCAGGTGAATTGGGCGCCGGTATTACCCTGGTAAGTGAACTGTTGCCCAAAGAAAAAAGAGGTATAGGTACCTCCCTGGTAGCCGGTGTTGGATTGACCGGTGCCGTGGTTGCTTTCTTTTTTAAACAAAACTTTCATTGGCGCACCTGCTATTTCATCGGCGGTGGCCTGGGCTTTTTGTTGCTGATGTTGCGGGTAGGTGTACTGGAGTCAGGCATGTTCAAGGATATTCAGCACAGCCATGTAAAGAAGGGGAATTTTTTCATGTTGCTGAACAATGGCAAACGGTTAAAAAAATACCTGTGTAGTATTTTGATCGGATTGCCTACCTGGTATGTGATCGGCATCCTGGTTAGCTTCTCAAAAGAGTTTGGGGAGAAAATGGGGGTTGTAGGCGCTGTTGACCCTGGTAAAGCTGTAATGTTTGCTTATGCCGCTATCTCAATCGGTGACATTGCCGTTGGTTTTGTAAGCCAGGCGTTAAGAAGCCGTAAAAAGGCCTTGTATATTTTTTACGGAATTACGGCTATTGGCATTGTGTGGTTCTTTAATTTAAGTGGCCAATCGGTGAACAGTCTGTATGCCGCCAGCGCGGTGTTAGGCTTTGGAACAGGTTTCTGGGCCATCTTTGTTACCATGGCTGCCGAGCAATTCGGCACCAACATCCGGGCCACTGCTGCTACCACCGTGCCCAATATGGTGCGGGGCGCATTGATCCTGATCTCCCTTTTGTTCACCTCGCTGCAGGCTTCAGCCGGCTATGTAAAAAGCGGGTTGATCACCGGTATAGTAGCTATGGTTATCGGGCTGGGTGCTGCTATTTTAACTGAAGAAACGTTTCATAAAGATCTTAACTACGTTGAGGAGTGATCGGGGATTGAAGTATGAAAATTCTTATCATCAGATTTAGTTCCATTGGGGACATTGTTTTAACAACGCCTGTTGTCCGTTGCCTGAAAAAACAGTTGCCGGAGGCAGAGGTGCATTATCTTACCAAAGCCAGCTTCAGGGCGGTGTTGGAAGCAAATCCCTACATAGATAAAATTCATTACCTGCAGGATGACCTGCAGGTAATTATTCCGGCCTTACAGTCCGAGAATTTTGATTATGTGATCGACCTGCATCACAACCTGCGCACCATGCGGGTGAAAAAAGCCCTGGGTAAAAAAGCGTTTTCTTTCAATAAGCTCAACATTCAGAAATTGCTCTACACCACTATCAAGCTGAATGTATTACCCGACGTGCATATCGTAGACCGTTACCTGCAAACAGTGGAATCGCTGGGCGTAAAGAACGACGGTCGCGGGTTGGATTATTTTATTCCTGAGACAGATAAGGTAAAAGAGAGCGATATCCCCGGCGGGCACCTGGCTGGTTATATTGGTGTGGTGATAGGCGCCGCCCATAACACCAAAAAATTACCCATCCACAAACTCAAGGAACTATGCGCCGCCATCGGGCATCCTATCATTTTACTGGGTGGTAAGGAAGACCGGGAAGCAGGCGAACAAATTGCCAGCGTTGACCCGCATAAGATCTATAACTCTTGCGGAAAATTCAATATCAACGAATCGGCCGACCTGGTACGCCGCGCCAAACTGATAATAACCCACGATACCGGGTTAATGCATATTGCCTCCGCTTTTCAAAAGCAGGTCATTTCAATTTGGGGTAATACCGTACCACAGTTTGGCATGTATCCTTATTACGGCGCCCTGTCACCGCAGTTGCTGAAAGACAAACTGCCCTACGATATTATGGAGGTACGGCCATTATATTGCCGCCCTTGTTCCAAAATAGGGTATAATAAATGTCCGCTCGGGCATTTTAAATGCATGGAGAAACAGTCTATAACAGACATTGTTAATAACGTAAACAGGCGGTTGAATAAACAATAGTTATTTATCGCAACCAGCTAATTCAGCTTGGTTTTGGTAAGTGTTTCCAGCTTGGAGGCGATCAGCTTTTTTTCGGCAAGGGATGTTGTTAAGGCCAGCGCCTGTTGAAGAAATTTATTGGCATTAAGATCATCTCCCAGTTGTATGTATAATTCACCCAGCACAGCACTAAAAATATAGTGCGAGTTAATAAGCTGTTCAATGGCATCTATCTTCCAGATCTCCTTCAACGCTGCTGCGGTTTCATTTAATTGCCACAGTACAATGGACCGGTTCAATATAACCAGTGGCGTGCGCTTTTGCTCCAGCAGCATATCGTACAACTGCAGCAAGCGCTGCCAGTTCGTGGCTGCAAAGGAATTGGCCATACAATGTTCTGCGGCAATAGCTGATTCGAGATGGTAAACGGTCAGTTCTTCACCCTGGGATGACAGGTTCAGATATTCATATCCTTTTTGAATAAGCGCTTTGTTCCAGGTGTTTCTGTCCTGGTGTTGCAGTAGAATGATGGAATTGTTTTCATCGATGCGGCTTTCAAACCGCGATGCCTGAAAACACATCAGGGAGAACAAGGCAAAAGTGGCGGGCTGTTTTCCGGCCCGGTGTTCTGCCAGTAACAGGCAAAGCCGCATGGCTTCCACACACAGGTCTTTGCGGATCACTTCATTAGGCTGTTGTGATTTATACCCTTCGTTAAAAAGCAGGTACAACACGGTATACACTATATGAAGCCTGCTGTTCAACTCGCGGCCCGAAGGGATATCGAGCGAAATACTGTTGTCTTTTAAAAACTGTTTGGCCCTGTATAAACGTTTTTGAATAACGGCTTCATTGGTAAGCAGGGCATGCGCAATTTCAGTTACGCCAAAACCCGATACGGTTTTCAGCGTGAGCGCTACCTGGTCTTCTTCTTTTAAGGAGGGATGACAACAGGCAAAGATCATCCGCAGCTGGCTGTCGGCAATTTCTGTTTCTGAGAAGAATTGT
>NZ_JBJMLX010000144.1:0-7822 GCF_045805085.1 Niastella sp. | reverse complement strand
TGGCCTATTGCATTGGCATTACCAATATAGACCCCATTAAATACAACCTGCTGTTTGAGCGCTTTTTGAACCCCGACCGTAAGTCGATGCCGGATATTGATACGGACTTCGACGATGAAGGCCGGCAAAAAGTGATCGATTATGTAGTAGAAAAATATGGCAAGAACCAGGTAGCCCAGATCGTTACTTACGGTACCATGGCCGCGAAAAGCAGTATCAAGGACGTGGCCCGCGTACTCGACCTGCCCCTGGTTGAATCGAACGCCATTGCCAAGATGGTACCGGAAAAGCCGGGTATTGAACTCGGCAGGGTATTACATGCACCCTTAACTGCAAAAGAGGGGGAGAAATCGCTGGAAGAAAAAGAAGGCATTGGTCCCGATGAAATGGAAATAATTAAAAAGTTACGCGAAATATACAATGGACAGGGCCTTACCGCCACCGTGCTGCACGAAGCAGAGCGCCTGGAAGGCTCCGTTCGTAACACCGGTATCCACGCCGCAGGGATCATCATTGCCCCTTGCGATCTGACCGATCTGATCCCTGTGTCAACCGCCAAGGACTCCAGCTTGTGGGTTACCCAGTTTGAAGGCAGCCTTATTGAAGACGCCGGCGTAATCAAGATGGACTTCCTGGGTTTGAAGACCCTTACCATCATCAAGAACGCGCTGCGGATGATCAAGGAAAACCATGGGGTTGAATTGGACATCGAAACCATTCCGCTCGACGATCCCAAAACATTCGAACTGTACCAGAAGGCTGAAACCGTTGGTACGTTCCAGTTCGAAAGTCCCGGGATGCAAAAATACCTGCGCGATCTGAAGGCTGACCAGTTTGCAGATCTTATTGCGATGAACGCCCTGTACCGCCCTGGTCCGCTCGCGTACATCCCAAATTTTATCGACCGTAAACACGGGCGCGAACCCATCACCTATGACCTTCCCGAAATGGAAGAATACCTCAGGGAATCATACGGTATCACCGTATACCAGGAGCAGGTGATGTTGCTGGCGCAAAAACTGGCCGGTTTCAGTAAAGGGGATGCCGACGTACTGCGTAAGGCGATGGGTAAAAAGCAAAAATCGGTACTGGACAAAATGAAGGCCCAGTTCGTTAAAGGCGCTACCGAAAAAGGGCACCCTGCTGACAAGCTCGAAAAGATCTGGACCGACTGGGAAGCATTCGCCCAATACGCCTTCAACAAATCGCACTCTACCTGTTATGCCTATGTGGCGTATCAAACGGCTTATTTAAAAGCCCACTACCCTTCTGAGTACATGGCGGCTGTTTTGAACAACGCCGGTAACATAGAAAAGATCACCTTCTTTATGGAAGAGTGTAAGCGGATGGGTATTAAATGTCTTGGTCCCGATATCAACGAATCGAAAAAAGGTTTCTCTGTAAATAAAAATGGCGATATCCGTTTTGGCCTCGGTGGCTTGAAAGGCGTGGGTGAAGCCGCGGTGGACAGCCTGATAGAAGAACGCGAAAAGAATGGCGAGTACGTATCGGTGTTCGACATGATCAAACGCGTGAACCAACGTACGGTGAACAAGAAAACACTGGAAAGTCTGGTATACGCCGGTGGCTTCGACTGCTTTACCGATCTGCACCGTGCACAATACTTCTTTACGCCGCAAAACGATACCAGCACCGGCCTGGAAAAGATCGTTCGCTTTGGCAACATTTACCAGGCACAGAACGTAAATACCAGTAATACCCTTTTTGGCGGGTTGACCGAAGTGATGGAAATACCCCCACCCAAAATTCCGCCTTGCGAACATTGGTCGCTGACAGAGTTACTGAACTATGAAAAAGAGGTTACCGGCATGTTCATGAGCGGCCACCCGCTCGATCACTTCCGGTTCGAAATAAAACACTATGGTATTATTACCATGGCCGAGTTCAATGAAATAAAAGATACTCTGGCCCTGCAGGCCAACCCGGGCCGCCCCTTCAGGCTGGCGGGGCTGGTAACAGACGCCCAGCACCGGGTTACCCGTACCGGCCGACAGTTTGGTTCCTTCTGGATCGAAGATTATTCCGGTAAAAGCGAGTTCATGCTGTGGAGCGATGACTATATGCGCTTTCTCAACTACCTCGAAAAAGGTAAAAACCTGTTCATTACCGGCGCGTTCAAACCCCGGTTCAATAAAACCGAATTTGAATTCAAGATCGAAAAGATGAGTTTGTTGGAGAGCATTAAACAAAATCTAACAAAACAGGTTATTATTGATGTTGAAGCGCGGTACGTGAATGAGGAACTGATCAACTTCCTGGAAAAGAACCTAAAAGCCTTTCCCGGGAGTTCAAGACTGAAATTCAATGTTAAAGATATTAAAAATCAGTGCAAGGTAAGCCTGGCGACTGTAGAGGCCGGGTTTGAGATGAATGACGAAATGACTGCTTTCCTGCAAAGCCGTCCCGACCTGGATATTCAGGTGGTGACCGCATAAAATGCATTCATTCAGTGAGATCGATGTTTTCCCAATGACAGGGCAGACAACTAACCTGACAGGATAGGCAAACAACCGGTATGGCACACAATTCGACGATATTATAATACTTTTTGAAGTTCAAAACTTTGGAAAACGTTTAAGAATTTATTTATAAACTTTACATACTAAATTTATATTTATGGCTTTAGAACTTACAGACACAAACTTCCAGGACAAGGTCCTCGATTCTGATAAATTAACTGTTGTTGATTTTTGGGCTGAATGGTGTGGTCCTTGTCGCGCTATCGGACCAGTTATCGAAGAATTATCGAAAGAGTACGATGGTAAAATAAACGTAGGCAAAGTAAATGTTGACCATAACCCACAGTTATCTGTTAATTATGGTGTTACTTCTATCCCTGCTATCCTTTTCATAAAAGATGGTAAAGTGGTGGATAAGCTGGTAGGTGCACAACCTAAAAGCAACTTTGTAAAAAAGATAGAACAACATATAGCATAATTTGCTTTCATCTTCTTAAAAGCGCCCTCCCGGCTCAGTTCGGGAGGGCGCTTTTTTATGCCTTTAACTTACCCAGATCGCTTTTGCCTGTACGAAAGATTATATACCTTCACCTGCCTTAAACACAAACAACCATTCGCCATGAAATCTAAGCTCTTCTTCGCATTTACGGTGTTGTTAGCAACATTCGTTATCACATTCAGCTGTCAAAAATCAAGTCACGGTGATCCCGATCCCAACAATCCCAATAACCCCAATATTGAATATGTATCTGCGGGTGTATCCGGGCGTGTAGTGGACGATGCCAATCAACCGGTGAATGCAGCTACAGTAAACGTGGGAGCAGCCACAGCAACTACCGACATCAACGGTAACTTTACCATTACCAATGTTAGCCTCAATAAAAATGCAGGATTGGTTAAAGTTGAAAAAACCGGCTACTTCCTGGGCAGCCGAACCATTGTGGTGAACCCAAATGCAACCAATAACGTAACCATCCAATTGATCCCTAAAAAGGTGTCCGGTACCGTTAATGCAACCGGTGGTGGCAATGTAACCGTACCAAGCGGCGGTACCATCGCCTTTACCGGAAACAGTTTTACCAATACAGGAAACAACAGCGCTTATACCGGAACGGTTTCAGTAAGCGCGTTTTTCATAAACCCTGAAGCAAATAATTTTAAGGAGATCATGCCCGGAGCGCTAAGAGGCATCAATGCATCGAATGAAGAAACCGGTTTGCAAAGCTTTGGCATGATGGCCGTAGATCTAACCGGCGCGGGCGGTGAAAAACTGCAACTGTCAACGGGCAAAACGGCCACCCTCACCTTCCCTATTCCCAATAGTTTACTGGCAGCGGCGCCCAACACCATTCCCTTATGGAGTTTTAACGATTCATCAGGATTGTGGAAAGAAGAAGGAACGGCCACTAAACAGGGCAACAATTATGTAGGAACCGTAAGTCATTTTTCTTTCTGGAACTGCGATTATCCCTATGGTGTGGTTGACTTTAAAGCAATCTTAAAAGACCAGAATGGAAATCCCCTGTATCCGGCCCAGGTCGTTTTAACGTATAAAAATAATACTGATACAACAACATCATATGGGTATGGTAATACCGACAACACCGGCTGGGTAGGCGGAAAGATCCCCATAAATAAAGCGTTAAAAATGAAAGTATACAACAAATGCAATATGTTGTTGGATACAAAAGACATTGGTCCCTTTACAACCACAGCCGATCTGGGCACGGTTACGGTAATAAATGCAAACTCATCAACACTTCAAATAAACGGGAATCTGATTAATTGTAATGCCAGCGCTGTAACCAATGGCTTTGTTGATGTATTTCTCGACAAAGTACATAACCGGGCCATGGTTAGCGACAGCAAAGGTAATTTTAGCATTACCATTACCCGTTGCAGCGGTACACCTGCCACTGCTACCCTTACGGCCTACGATCTTGGTACTAACCAGAGTGGAGCCTCAACCAGTTTGTCGGTATCAACGGGCACTGCCAATGCAGGGGTGTTATCAGCCTGCGGAACTTCCATTGCAGAGTACGCCAACTATACACTGAACAGCGTATCCTATAACTTTGCCAAACCAGTCGATTCAATGGTATTGTATAAGCAAGGCAGTTATACTTTGTGGACCACCCGTAAAGGCAGTAACGCTAATGAGAGTTCCTATATAAGTTTCACGGCATCGGCTACAGGCACTGCCCCACTCAGTTATGTTACCATAAATACAAGTTCCAGATCCTGGTATTCAACAGGCACCGGCACATTAAACATCACCGAATTTGGCGCTGTAGGCACCGGATACCTGGCTGGCAATTTTACTACCACTTTGAAAGACACCATAAGCGCTCAAACGGCGCCTGTTACTTATACATTCAGGGTAAAACGAACTCAGTAACAGTTTATATAATTGATGGAATTAGAAAAGGGCCAAAGCAGCATAGAACTACTTTGGCCCTTTCTTATTACGTATTTCTTAATGGCTAATAGCCACCTTTTCATCAGCAGGAACATGCTTGTACTTAAATACAAACGGAAACACAATACCCAGCAACAGCGCATAACCGGCAAAGCTGAACCAGATGGCCTGCCAGTTCTTTATCCCATCCACCGTGAAATGATCCACTACACGCCCGCTGATGTAATTGCCCACATAGGCGCCCACACCATTGGTCATTAACATAAACAATCCCTGCGCACTGGCCCTGATCTTGATATCGGCTTCCTTTTCCACAAACAAAGAACCGGAGATATTGAAAAAGTCGAATGCCATACCATAAATGATCATCGAAAGGATCAACAGCCACAACCCGCTGCCGGGGTTGCCGATCGCAAACAATCCGAAACGGAATACCCAGGCAAAGATGCTCAGGAGCATTACCTGCTTTATGCCAAACCGTCTTAAAAAGAAAGGAATGGCCAAAATAAACAGCGTTTCGGAGATCTGTGAAATGGAAATTAAGATATTGGAGTGCTTTACCCCAAACGCATCAGGATATGTTTTTCCAAAATCGCTGAGGAAGGCGGACCCGAAAGTATTGGTGATCTGTAACGCAGCACCCAGCAACATGGCGAACAGAAAAAAGATGACCATCTTGTTTCTGTTAAATAACACAAAAGCATCGAGCCCCAGTGAACTGGCCAGACTTCTTTTTGCGGCCGATTTAACAGGCGGACAACCGGGCATCGTAAACGCATACACCCCCAGCAATAAGCCTGATCCCCCACTGATATATAGCTGCATAGGGCTTAGGTTAAAACCACACAGGTCAACCATCCACATCGCTGCAATAAAGCCAATGGTGCCCCATACGCGGATGGGCGGAAAATCCTTTACAATATTGAACCCTCTTTTTTCCAGCACGATATACGATACGGTATTATTCAACCCGATCGTAGGCATGAACATAAAAGAATTCAACAACATGATGGTATAAAGCGTGGGGTAATCGGTCACTTTGGAAGCATAGAACAAGAGTAAAGCACCGATGATATGACAAAGCCCCAATACCCTTTCGGCATTCAGCCAACGGTCTGCCACAATGCCAAATAAAGCAGGGGTAAAAATGGAGGCCACCCCCATAGTTCCATAAATGCTGCCTACCTGAACGCCGGAAAAATGCAGCACATTGAACATATAAGCGCCCATGGAAATAAGCCACGAACCCCAGACAAAGAACTCCAGGAAGTTCATAATAATGAGACGTAACCTGATATTCAAAATATATTCTTTTTGGTTGTGAAAAATGGTGAACAGGACTCACCGTCTTTAATACGGGAAGATAAATAATTAAGGTACAAGAAACAAGGTGAAGGCAGACGGAAAAGGAAAACATGGCAGAAGGCAGACGGCAGAAGGCAAAAAGAAAACACGGCAACGGTCTTTGATAATTCAGAAATCTGCTATTAGTGTGGCCGTTGGACCTGGAGCTTTCTGCCTTCTGCCTTCTGCCGTCTGCCATTTGCCTTTTTACCGTAACTTTGGCCCCACTTTAATGTTATACAACCAAAGAAGCGCAAATGAGTACTAACATTCAGCAGGTTATAGCAGCAGAACAAAATCCGGCCCTCCGCACCATTGCAGAGAAGATCGTAAACAAACAACGTATTACTCCCGAAGATGGATTGTTATTATTTGAACAGGCCGGCTTACCCTTTGTAGGCGCCCTGGCCAATTTTGTGCGGGAACGGCTGCATGGAGACACCACCTATTTCAATCGTAATTTTCATATAGAACCCACGAATGTGTGTGTGTTCGCCTGTTCCTTCTGTTCCTATTCCCGCCTGTATGCACACCGGGAAGAAGGCTGGGAACTGACCACCGAACAAATGCTGAACATCGTAAAAGGCTATGATGGCAAACCGGTAACGGAAGTGCATATCGTAGGCGGTGTTCATCCCAAACTCACTATGGAGTTTTTTGCCGACCTGTTACGCAAAATAAAAGCGCACAGGCCTGAACTGCATATCAAAGGCTTTACCCCCGTAGAGCTGGATTATATGTTCCGCAAAGCCAAAATGACTGCCGATGAAGGCATGAAATACCTGCACGAAGCCGGACTGGATTCTTTACCCGGCGGCGGCGCCGAGATCTTTCATCCCGAGGTTAGGGAAAAGATCTGTGCCGATAAAGTAGATGCAGAAGGCTGGCTGGCCATTCATGAAGCCGCGCACAAACTGGGCATGCACAGCAATGCCACCATGTTGTACGGCCATATTGAAGAATTCCGTCACCGTATAGACCATATGGAACGCCTGCGCCAGTTGCAGGATAAAACCGGCGGCTTCAATACCTTTATTCCGCTTAAATTCCGCAATAAAGAGAACGACATGAGCAACGTGCCCGAATCCAGTGTGATTGAAGACATGCGCATGTACGCCATCGCCCGTTTGTATATGGATAACTTCCCGCACCTGAAAGCCTACTGGCCAATGCTGGGTCGCCAAAATGCGCAATTGACGTTATCATTCGGGGTGAATGATATAGATGGTACTATCGATGATTCTACTAAAATATATTCCATGGCCGGTTCTGAAGAACAAAACCCGGCTATGACCACTGCCCAACTGGTTACCCTTATTAAACAGGCGAAAAGAAAGCCTGTTGAAAGAGACACGTTGTATAAGGTATTACATGACTATAGTGAGATGGAGGTGGATAAGATTGACGTTGATCCTGCGATGAATTAAGGTGCAGGTTGATAGAGTTGACGAGTTAACAGGTTTAAATAACTGGCCCTTCCGCCTCCTGGCGTAGGGGCTTTTTGTAAATATGGTCAATGGTGAATAGCTCGCGATTATTTGCAATTAATAAGTGATCTTGCACCGCGGAAAATTCTCTG
>NZ_JBJMLX010000143.1:0-19987 GCF_045805085.1 Niastella sp. | reverse complement strand
GTCAGCGGAAAGTTGTCAATAAAGTGACATCTTCAATAATTCAGAACGTATGTGGCTAACTATGCTGCATTGCTAATTTAATACGCCGCATGTAGAACTTACTATGCCGCATCCATAACGAACTATAGAACAACCTGATTTAACAATAGAACAACCTGACTTCACTATGCCGCAACCTGACTTCACTATGGAGCAACCAGGGTTAAATATGGGAAAACCCTATACAACATTGACCAATAAGTGCAAAACTATCATGCTATAGTCTTGTGCTTATATGCACAAGTTAAATACATATGTGCAATAGTACGGAACTGATGCTCCATAGTTGGTCATAGATGACCTATATATAATAATTGATGAAAAGAAATTCATTTTTGAAGTATATTAATGAATGACCGAAATCAATTTATTAATCATTTGCGCAAAATAGTTAGCAAACCTTTTTCTTTTTTTATGGATTTTTCTCGATTGTGCGTCTGGGTCGTATGATTGTACAATTCATCAGGATCCTGAAAAGATACCTCCTTACAACACTTGCTATATGGGGATTAATGACCACTTCAGTAAGCTGCCAGACGCTTGATACTTTAATAGATGTTGGTGGTTACCGGCTCTATTTTCACATCATAAAAGGAAATGGGATGCCGATCCTTTTTGAAGGCGGAGCAGGAGCCGATGTAACTGTTTGGGATAATTTTTTGAAGCCAATAGCTGATATTACACATACAACGCTCATTACTTATGACCGCGCCGGATTTGGGAAAAGCGAACTGGATACCAGTAACCACGACCTGGACAAACATGGAATTCTACAAGGTATACAAGGGCTGGAAACAGGTCTGAAAAAATTAGGCTATAACGGAAACCTCATGTTGATAGCACATTCCTACGGGGGCTTTTGTGCAACGCTCTATGCTGCCAGCCATCCTGATAAAGTAAAAGCAGCCGTGTACTTCGACGCCAATCATGTTTGCTGGTTTCAGGATACCTATGTTGATAGTGTCATGAAACTGAGAAAGGATGGTTGGGCGAATAATAAGCCAACCAACAATTGGGCAGATTACTACGCCGGCCTCAATCTCGAAAACACAGTGAAGCTCATGAGACGATCGCCTTTCCCGGCAACCATCCCTGTCATCGATCTGGTTTCGGAAAAGAACTTCCCTGATTCCATCTCGGCCGCCAGGTGGGCAGATTGTCACCGGCAATTTGGAACTGCCCAGCCCAACCGTCAGGCCATTACTGCTTATGGGTGCGGGCATTTTATTTTCAGGGATAACCAACCCCTTGCCATAAGCGCCATTGTAAAAGCGTATACCGGTGCACTGAGTAAAGGTCAGGGCGATGCCATATTGGATCGCTTTCTTATCTACAGTCTTGAAGGGATCAATGAGGAGCGGAGGAGGTTAATTCATGATGGAAAGTGAATAAAAACCTGATCTTTAATCAGTGTTTTCCTTGTATATTCACTTTATTAATTCCAATAAATTATGCATCCCTATATTGCTGAAAGAATATTATTCCTGAAGTATACGGAGGATGAGGTTAAAGAAGTGCATGTAGGCATTGGACAACCCTATCAAAATGAGGATGGTTCCTGGGCCTGCCCGATCCAATTAAAAGGTTTGTTCGAGAACCTGGCAGACGTTGGCGGGGAAGATTCTTTTCAGGCTTTAATGCTGGCCCAGAATTTAGCCAGGACACTCCTCAATGCCCTGGTTGAAAAAGGTTGGACCGTATATAGTTTTGCAGATAAGGAAGTAGATGTTGATACGCTTTTTAAGGTAGGCGTATAACATCATTGGATAGAGGCTGCTGTCTGTTTATTTTTTTATAAAACTGGTTGACACTACCGTACTTCCATTCCTGAACCGGAGAAAATAATTTCCTGCAGGTAAAGACTGGGTATTCAATATAGTGTTGTTTGCGCCTGTTGACAGTAATACCGTTTTTATTATACGTCCATCTGCTGCAATTATTTCCAGGCGGGCTGCTTCTTCAGCTGGTGCATGGTTTACAACCAGGGCACTGGTGGCCGGGTTAGGGTAGCAGCTGAATTTTCGATCATCGGCTGCTCTGACTGTTACTATCTTGCTAAACTGCGCTGAGCCATCCTTATCAATTGATTTTATTCGATAGTAGGCGATCCCGCTTAACGGATCATTGTCTGTATATTGGTACTGTTGTGTGCCAGACTGATCAATGGCCGGTACGGTTCCTGCTTTACTAAAAGAAACGCCGTCGGCACTTCGCTCTACATTGAAGAAGGCTGTATTTAATTCATTGCTGGTTATCCAGGATACCTGTACGGCTTTGGCAACCTGCTGCGCATTCACGGCAATAAATGTAAGCGGCACGGGCATCATTACCCCAGCGCTACTGAAACGCATGTCAGACAGATCCACGGCACGACTGTAATTGCTTCCATTCGTCCAGAAATACAGGCGCATGGTTTTGGGCGCTTTCCAGTTGCTGGCAGGATCAAAAACGGGGACCGTCACCTGAGGATAACCGGCATATTGAAAGGTAACACCATTGGCGGATACTGCTATGCTGATCGGTTGAACCGTAGTAAGCACGGGTTGTATAATTTCTGACTTGTCTGCCGCCAATGCTGTTTTGTTAGCCGTTGCGCTCATATATGGTACGCCATTGGTCCAGTATAAAGTGGGATAAAAGCGGGAAATGACCTTTCCTGCTGCATCCAGCACGTCAAAGTACACCCCTCCCTGGCCATCTGATGAATTGGCGTTGTTTCCTTCATAACTAATCTTTCCCATGATTGTCCATGTATCGGTGTTCTGGACGCCAAGGTCGCGATTTACAGTATAGATACCTGAAGCCTGTGCGTAGTTGGCTGTTACATCGGCCGGCTTCGTATAATCAAATGCTTTAGTACCTGATTTTACACTCCACCAGTCCAGGTAGGCTGGTCCGGAGTAATCCTCTACGACAGGGGTCCTTGTCCAGCCATACAGGTTGTTTTGCAATACCTGGTTGAAAGGCAGTCCATCCATCAGGTCAATTCCACCACTGGTATCAGGTGGGTTGGCGGGGATGAGACTGGCTGCTGGTATTATTTGTTTGGGTTGAGTGGGAGAGGACCAGGAAAGCGAGGTGTTACTGCCATTTGCTTCCAGCCGGATGAGATATTTTGTGCCTGCCGTAAGGCTGATGTTGCCCTGGCTCTCTGACTGGCTGGCTTTGGCCCAGTTGTCAATGATCAACTGGTTATTTACCCACAGCCTGGCGCCTTTATTCGTATTTACATAGAAGGTATAGGTTTCTGAAAAAGCGGGCAATACATATCCTTTCCAGCGTACCGACGAGGTCGCAGGTTGTTTAATTTCTGACGGTACGGAATTGTTGTTTACAGTAGCATCAACCCTTGTTTTGCGGAGATAGAAATTATTTAACTGGTTGTCGTCATAATAATGGCCTAATAATCCATTTTGATATGGTTGAACCGTAACCGGTATGGTTTGTTCCTGTATGGTATTAAGACCGCTTATCTTCCAGCGATGAAGGGCTGAGTGATGGCTTTCATCATTGTGATAGAGATACAGATTGCCGTTAGCGTCTTTTACAATATTGGCGGAAAAGACGTTCCCTGCCATCATGGGAGCTGCTATCTGCCCGGATACTTCAGGTCCGGTTACGCCAAACTGCCCAATAAAAAGCCCATCATCATATACCTGGTTCCATTTATTCACCTGGCTGTTTTTCCAGAACTCGCCATGGTAGTTCCAGAAAATATTCCGGTCTGACGCCAGCGCCACGCCACCCGGGTATTGTACCGTGTTGCCCACATCAAAGCTGCCATCAGCTGGAAAGGGGCCCTGATAAGAGGGGGTGGTACTTTTGGCGGTTCGCCAAAGCCATTTGTTTGTACCTGCTTTGATCCCACCCAGGTGATAGCCAAAACCATGTCCATTCTGGATAACATCTTTGTCGAACGAAACAACAATATTGCTGGAGGTAACGCCACCGGCCATGGGATAGGAGCCCCAGTCTACAGGATCTGCACCGGTTACAACGGGTGTGATGGCCAGCGTATCACCGGCGCCGCCAATATTCCATTGCGGGTTGTTGTCTGCATCAAAACCTTTCAGCGGATATTTCTGCCAGTAAGCAGGCCGGCCCAAACCGGCAATAGCATAGCGGGCCAGGGAGCCATCCGGCAATATTTGTACTGCCGCATTGGTCGAAATGCCGGTAAACCGTACGGGTCCTGACGCCGGTAATTCCACTACTTCCCAATTGGAGGTGGATAAATTTTGCAGCAAGCCATAGGTTCTTCCATTGCTGAGTGTAGTAACGTATTTAAAAATATTCACGATGAAGTCCTGGTAGTAATGGGCAGGAATGGAAGCCCGCCAGTTTCTTACCAATGTCCAGGAACCATTGTTGGGCGCAAGGGGTTTGGTGTAATCTATTTTAAATTCCAGGTATTCGGCAAATACCCGGGAGGCATTATTGGCATCCACGGCAATGCTGTAGTTATGCCGGAGAAACATCATCTGCTCCAGGTAATTGCGATTAGCTGAAAAATGTACTGTTCGGTAATTACCTATATCGCCTACCCAGAATGAACCATCGGATTGAAAGGCTATAAAGCTTTCATGAATGCTCCCGCTCACATCATTGAAATAAAATTTATCATTGGCCACATTCGGATTGGCCAGGTAACCACCTTGTTGCCCAAACGTCCAGGAGGGTGCGCCGGTAGTGTTGTCAAATGCTTTCAATTGCTGGCTGTTACCGGCATCTGCCACCACAAGGGTATTGCCGTCGGGTGAAACGGCCATACATACGGGATCTGCGAGCCCTGTAAGATGGAGCACCGGCGCAGACAGGCTGCCATCGGCCTGTACGGTAAATTGATTGGCAACAGTATTGCCATTCAATGTATAGATAACCCATAAATTATTATTGTTATCGGTAGCTAATCCCTGTGGGGCGGTCAGGGAGATCTTTTTCACCAGCGCGCCAGTGGTTTTGTTGAGCACATGCAGCTCGTTGAGTTGCTTATGGGAAACAAAAAGATAAGACCCGGTTTTTTGCACGGCCATACCTGAAATGGCTGCATTGGCATCGTTGATGATATTTATGGCCGATGGATAGGTTCTGCCATATACACAGGCCAGGGGGTTACCGTTGGTAAACAGGGCTTCGCCATCATCGGCTGTACGGGTGGCGTATACGAACCAGTTGGCATGATTGGGCGAAAACTGATCGTTACCACCATAATATACATTGATCCCATCTGTAGTCAGGAAGGTAGTGGCTTGTCCGGTACCGGAGGAAGGGAGCACATCGACTTTAACCTGGGGATTGGAAAGCAGGAATTTGGCCTGGCTGGGTGAGCCTTCATTGTAGCCTGTGGAGAAGTAGGCGCTGTTGCCGGAAATGGCCATGCCATATAAACGCTCGAAAAAGCGTTGCACTGTTGGGCCGGAAACAGCATCGGATGTATTGCCGATAACGCCTTCCCATTGGTATTTTACATTATTGGAAAGTACCCTGATATCATAGCTGGCAGCAGGGGCAAGGGTGCCGTCATCGAGGGTGCCATCCCAGTCAACCTTATGACTACCTGCAGTATAGGTAACGCCGCTCCATAAGGTTTTCTGTAACGTACCGTCTTTACTAAAAACGCCGGCACTGGTGGATGCACTGGCAGGGAGAGAAAAGGTGAAGGATACATTTGTTTGTGCTGGTGCTAAACTGGGTAGTAAAAGCAATAGCACATACAGCAGACAGTTTGGTAACTTCTGGTTCAACATAGGTTTGAATGTTTATGGTCTCTATCGTAAGCGTACTACGAAACACAAATATGAGACCATAAAATGTCCTATGTTTTAACGTTACCTGTCTCTACATGTGATAATAATGTGATTTTTACTCATTTGATTTAGCATAAAATAACGCTGAGGTATAACTCAGATATTTTTTAATTAACCGTTAAAAGAACCTTTTTATGCATATTTCACCGGGCCTGGGTCGGGCTGTACTTCTTTGGAGGTGGCTGGCAGTGGTTGGTTCAATCGCTTTTTTATTTCCCTGGTTTTTACCTTTATCAGGAATTCATACCAGGCAATATTGGCGCAAT
Organism: Niastella sp.; assembly: GCF_045805085.1. Taxonomy (NCBI): domain Bacteria; kingdom Pseudomonadati; phylum Bacteroidota; class Chitinophagia; order Chitinophagales; family Chitinophagaceae; genus Niastella; species Niastella sp. The sequence continues at coordinate 13,875 of NZ_JBJMLX010000143.1, read as the reverse complement.
AGATAAATCCGGGCATCCCTTCTGTAAACCCAAGATTTACAAAATAGGCAAAACAGAAGCGGATGAGGGGCCAGCCCGGGAGTCTGCCCAGCCATGATTTTAAAGCGGGGTTCCGGATGCTGCCATGGGCGGAAAAAATTTTCCGGAATGGTGGCCGGTTATTTAAACGGGCTATGGCTTCCTGCCCTGAATACCTGTTATGCCGTTCCACCCAATGTGACCATCCTTTGGAAAAACCATAATGCAGGTAAGGTTCTTTTATATATTCTATATGGCCATGCAACAGTTTTTCTTTCTGCCCATGCCCAAAATCGGTAAATCGCGCCATTTCTCTTTTAAGCAGCCTGAACTGCCATTTAGGAAAGTTATCGCAATGTTTCAGCCACCGCCCTTCCAGCATCATTTTCCAGCAACAATAAAAGCCGGCAACGTCGTTACCGGCTTTTTTCACGGCTTCTACTATTGCTTCTCTGAAAGGTATGGTCACGATCTCATCGGCGTCAATAAAAAGTACCCACTCATTCACGAATGGGATATTATCGAGTGCATAGTTCCGTTGCCTGCCAAAGCTTTCAAAAGGATGTATCAACAGGTTGGCGCCCAGCTGCAGGGCTATAACACCCGTTTTATCTTTGCTTCCCGAGTCCAGCACATGCACATCATTGCACCAGTCAAGTGCCTGCAGACATGCGGACAGGTCGCGTTCTTCATTCATGGTAAGGATCACTACAGAGATCATTTTGTAAAATATTTACTGATTAACTAGTTGTTCAGCAGGCCGGTTTACTTTATCCCCTTTAGCCAGATGAGCTGCCAGGCGTACCGCAAATACCCCTAGTAAAAATGTGGGATTAGCCTGCCCCGAGGTTGGAAAGACCGAGCTGCTGCAAACGTATATATTACTGGTTCCCCACAATTTCAGGTTGGCATCAACCACCCCGTTTTCCGGAGTGCCGGCCATTCTGGTGGTGCCGCACTGGTGCAATCCATCCTTCGACATGTTGCGGATGGCATCGGGAAGGGTTGCAGGCGGGAACCAGTATTCCAGTTCCCCGCAACCCATGGCCCGGAGCTGTAAATCAAGCTCTTTATGCAGTTGAATGATTGAATCGATATCTGGTGTTGTAAGCCCGTATGAAATTTGAAGTGTTTCTCCATCACCGGCCAGCTTCATGCGGTTGCCGGAATAAGGGACCTGTTCGGCATGAAAATGCAATGCATACCGGTTTTGGGGGCTATATAAAAAAACGCCAGGCAGTTTACGTTTCAGACAATATCGCCTGAAAAATATGGAGGCTGGTATGAACAAGGAACCCGGCAGATCGCGCAGGATGTTCAGGAGATGTTTACCAATGCCGGTTTTTTTCCCGTTAGTTATTGAGTGGGCAATGGCAGGGGGGGCCAGTTTTTTACCCAGTATAGGCATAAGCATGGCCAGGTACATGAAAGACATGGCGCCACTCCGGTGTTGGGGATCGTAATAAAGCGGGTTATCGAGCCAGAAGGCTGTGTTCAACAAATTGTTTGCTTTCAGGAATGATGTGGAGAACTGGAATCGTCGCCTTAGATAAGTGCCATCCAGGTCGCGTAAAAAACCATAATCTGTTTTTCCGGGATCGCCGGTGAACCGTACTGATGCAATTTTACCTGACAGATGTCCCTGGTAATATCGTCCCAATGCAGGCGGTGTACATTCCAGGTTGCGAAATAACAGGGTATTGCGCAGCAGCAAACGGGTACTTTCCTGGGCGCCGGCTGCCAGTACAAACTGTGCGGCTTTTATCATTACCAGCTCTTCGCGGTGGCTGCCTGTCTGTACATACAGGCCGGCTACTGCTCCCTGTTTATCTGGCGGTGTAAAGTTCCTTGCTTCACAGCCTTGCATGATATGCAGATTGGTGATGCCAGCCATTTCCTTTGCATATCTTTTTCCAAAGCGGGTCGGCATGCTCCAGCGTTCGACTACAGTATCTTCCAGGATGTCGTTTTTTTTAAATTTTTCCGCAATGGGCCGCACCTCTATTCCCTGCATTTCGTTTAGGTTGAATAGTGGCCGGCCACATTCAAAATAACCGGCTGCCTGCTGCCGGAATTTTTTTACTTCTTCCCATATACCTGGTGGCCAGGTACATCCTTCGTTTAATACAGGGCGATCGGAAAAATCGATCTCATCATACATTACACAACGACCGCCCCAGGTAGCTGAACTGCCGCCCATTCCTTTGTTGGTGCAATCGTAAGGGGCATGATGGTTCAATGTATTCCTGATCTCTATGGAATCGTCAAGTCTGTTGGTACGGCCTTGCCGCTTTGATCCGAATTCAACCAGCACTACCTGCTTTACAGGATTGGTGCGTGCATATTCCAGCGCAAGAATGATCCCTGCCGGCCCCGCGCCAATGATGCAAAGGTCATATTTGTCAGGCTGTTCCTTGCTGTGCTTCTGTTGGGCGTGCACTTGTTGTCCGGTTCCCATATTGATGTTTTTTACTGTTGAAGGCAGTCTCTATCGCCTGCAGATATTTTGTCGCCACTTTATGTGGATGATGTTCTTCCAGGTGCGGTGGCGCTGCATCCCGCAGAAATTGGTCGAGTGCCGGATCTTCCATAACCCGGCGAATGCAATTCACCAGGCTGTCTATATCATTCCGTTTAAATGTAAGCCCGGCCTTGCCGATGGCTTCGGGCAATCCGCCACCGTCTGACCCTATAGGAAGACATCCACAGGCCATTCCTTCCAGCACTACATTCCCAAATGGTTCTTCCCAGGCCGATGGAACCAGGATATAACGATGCCGGTTAAGCATTTTTCGCAAAGGGCCGCCTTTTAATGCGCCTGTAAAAACAACCTCATCTTTTAACGAAAGACCGGCCACCTGTTGCTCGAGGTTTTGTTTTTCGGGACCATCACCAATGATGGTAAGGCACGGATAAGGACCGGCAATTCCTTTATCCTGTAGGATCTGCCGGATGCGGTAAATGGCTTCAATAGCCTGATTGGCGCCTTTGTCAGACACCAGCCGGCCCAGGAATACAAAATCAGCATCGCGCTGAACGGATGGGTCTAAGGCAAAATCTTCGGCCCTGTATGGATTCCGGATCACAACCGCGGCCGGCCAGCAGGCTTTTCTTATGGCATTGCTCACCGCAATTACGTGGGTGCTTCTTCCCAGCCACCCCTTTATTTTTATTTTGTCCCGAAGGGATGTTGTTCCATCTGCACGGGTGATCCAGGTATTGATGACAGTAACTGTAGGGCGTTTGTAAAGCATTCCGGGCCAGCCCAACCGAAAACAGGGGTTATTTTCAAAAACCAGGTCTGCCCACTGATGCGCCTGCAGCAATTGCCGGGTGCGCGGGTTCCTGGTTATGCGGTAGGGGAATGCCCGGTTTGTATTGTCGGGTGACCACGTAAGCAGGTGCACTTCATGACCAGCGGCTGTAAATGCTGCAGCCAGCAACTCTGAATTGCTTTCAATGCCCCCCACCTGCGGATAGTAATAATGTGAAAGAAATAATATTTTCAACGTAATGATTGTTGGCCAATGCTGTCGATAAACATGTTAGCGATCACCTGCAGGTCGATCTCTTGTCTGGCTTTCATGGCTGCATTTTTTGCAGCGGTCAACGCGTGTATACCCGGACTAAGCACAATGGCAGCACGAAGGTTTTTTGAGAAAAAGCCGATATCACTACTATTCTTACCTGCCTGCACAATAGGAGCGGCTACCGGTATCCCGTGATGAATAAATGCGGCTACACTTCCGCTTTTACCCAGTGCGTGCCGGGGAACCTGGGTAATGCCCAGGGAACAGTGTTGCAATGCGGCTGAAATGCCTTCAGGGTTCAGAAAACCTGTATAGGAAATTTTATTGAAAAGTCCCTTTTTATTGATGGTTTCCCCTGCCTCCCGCATCCTGGCAGGATTACCGCCGATGAGCCATAATTCGACACTGTTTCCAGCCGCCCTGGCATTGCAGCACAAGATCTCCATAAAAGATAAAATAGGTGCACTGGCTGCTGCCTGACTGAAGAAACCAATTCTTAATTCATTATTGTTTGGTGATGAAGGCTGATTAAACACATCTATATTGGAAAATAGTGGCAGCGGAAGAATGTGACCGGCCATTGCTTCCAGGTTATTCTGTGCAAGCGGAAGCTGGGTGTGAACGACTGCCGGGCGCATGGTGCTAATCATTCGCCTGATGATCTTTCGTTGAAAAGTGGCTGTCAGCCATCGCTTCCAGTCCATGCTGTTTTCCGTACCAACCCATATTTCATGAAACATGATGTGCAGTTGTCTTCCCTTTACCACTAATGTTATTAATTGCCTGGCAAGGTTAAATGGCAATCCCTGAGGACTAAAGGAATAAGGCACAAACTGCAGGCTTATCCATAAAGGCTCAAAGGCATCCGCCCATTCCCGTGCACGTCGGTAGCGGTCGATGTCGCCGGTATTGGCCGATATTCTTAATACGGGTATGGCCTTGTTTTCTGCTGGTTGGTCAACTACTATATCTTCAGCTATATAGGGATCGTATAAAGCAATAATAGACGATCTATGACCAAGAGACTGAATGGCGCCTGCCAGCCTTCTTGTATAATCGCCTACGCCGTCTTTGCCGGGTTCAAGGGCACCGCAGATAAACAGGATATTCATAATGTGCAGGGGATCAACCGGTATATTACCGTTAGGGATAATTGATACGATTTACAGGGAGGTTACAGGCATTGGTAGAAAATACCTTTCATTTTCTTTTTTAACGTATCCGTGTCAAGGGTAGCCAGGTAGTTGGTAGGCTCCCAACCATTGCCGGAAGGTTCAATAAAAGGATTGGTGAGATTCAGGTTCAGCCAGCCTTTTTCCATTCTGAAAATGGTATACCCTTTTCTGGTTAAAAATGCAGCTATCTCAGAGGGATAGGGCTCATGGTCCTCGTAAACAATATTGGTGATCTTTTTATTTTCAATGATCTGCTCAGCTCCTTTAAGAACGGTTAGTTCATGCCCCTCTACATCTATCTTAAGCACATTGATGGTAGCGCCAGGCTCAACCATATCATCCAGTTTACGCAGATCTATTTTGATGGCATTGGTTGAATGAGTGCCATTTTTTACATAGGCCACGCCCTGGTTATAAGTAAATGATTCAGGCAATTCCAGGTAGCCTTCTTTATTTGAATCTGATAAGGCGAAAGGGTAGAGCGTTGTGTTGGGATAATGGTTGTTCCGGATATTCCTGTTGAGCCTGGTAAGAATGATGGGGTTGGGCTCAAATGCCCATACTTTACCCTGCGAACCTGATCTATAGGAACAGAGACTGGTGATGAACCCGATATTGGCGCCTACATCCAGCACAAAATTACCAGGCTCGATCAGGCGCCACAGTGTTTCGCTTAATGCCAGATCATAGATCCTGGTGTTGTAAATGGAATTGCCAATGGTTTCCTGGGTGTCGATCTCTATTGAATGGCCCCACGGTGTTTTTTGGTTAATGATGCCCTGCCCGGGTTTGTTAAATAACTTCTTAACAACCGAGTGCAAACTGAAATAGTATTCAGGTCTCTTTATATAATGTATGATGCTTTTTTTGCTCCGGAAAACAGGCATTTTGCGGAGTATTTTACTTGATCCGGTTAATGTTTCGATTACGACTGACATAAATTTAATTCATTGACCTGTAAAATCAAATTACCTCAAGAAAGTTTTTGCGCTTTTTCACCATTCGCGCCGGGTTGCCGGCATATACGGTCCAGGGCTCCAGCTGCCTGGTTGCCAAACCGGCAGCGCCCAATACACTGCCTTCTCCACAATGAATGCCGGGCAGTACGATTGCTTTTGCTCCAATCCAAACATAAGGTTCCATTACTATTTCTTTTTTAATATAGGTAAAAGCTTCGCTGTTATAGTCGTGCGTGGCGCCGCAGATAAAGGCCTGTTGTGATAGTACGGTATGATGGCCCAGGCGAAGGCCACCCGGGTTATAGATCTCTGCACCGGGTCCTATTGCCACCGCTTCGCCTGTTTCAAGCAACCAGGGCGCCCATATTTTGCACGTTGGGTAAATGAAATTGTTGGGGCCTATTCTGGCGCCAAACAACCGCAGGAACCAGATCCGCCATTTATGCATGGGGTTGGGTGTCCATTTACAGAAAATGAACCATACCGTGCTCCAGCAATACCGCCTCAGTTTATTCGTAAAAGGGAACACCGGGCGTAAATAAGGATCAGGGCTATTTACATCGTGGTTCGAAAGCAATGTTATCATAATGGTATATTAGACGGCTGTTTAGCCGGTTTGTGATCGATACCTAATGCCCGCAACATTCGCTTGGTGGCCATTTCAACTGAAAATTGTCTTTCATAACATTGTTTGGCCCTTACCCCCATCAGCTGCTGTTGTTCAGTGCGCAGCGACATCCACCTGTTCAGTAATGACAGGGTCCCTGTTGCTGTATCATCTTCTGCCAGCCCTCCCTGCATTTCAATTACTTCGCGCCAGATATTCACTTTGTTGGAGATGAGTGCAGGCGTGCCACAGGCCAGGGCTTCTACCAGCGCCATCCCAAAGTTTTCCTGGTGGCTGGGCAGGATAAAGGCATCTGCACAATAAAAAGCGCCCCACCTGGCATCGCTATTGAGCATCCCGGGAAATGCAACCAGGAATTTTAACAACCGGGAGGTGGCAATAATTTTTTTTATTTTCTTACCATAGGGTGTATCCAATCCGGGTCCGGCAACTACCAGCATGGGGAATGGATAGTTTTCCGAAGTATTGTCTTCTGAATAATCAATGGCAATTTTATCATATGCTTCAAGCAACAGGTCAACACCTTTCTTTTCATCTATTCTTCCCAAAAAAAGCAGGTAATTTCTGTTTATTACTTCGGGGCATCTGTTCAGGAAAGCCTTTTGCATATTTTCAGTAAAAAGCGGAGGTTCCTGTACACCCAACCCTACTACTGCCGTATGCCTGGGTTTATAGGGCCTGAAAGGCTGGCTTGCCCGGGTTTGTTCTTCAAGGCTGGTGAACAGGATACCATTAGCTCCATTCACGAGTTTATTTTCAATGAATTTCCAATAACACCAGTTCCGGATGGCTTTTAACCTTCTTGCCTGTACGGCCTGAAACCAGGGATCAAGCATGCCATGTGGCATTACATACACTGCCGGTACCCAGGCTACTCTTTTTTTAAGTTCCCTGAATAATGTCTGCACGGCGTAACCATGATATTGCCATAGCCCGTGAACAATCACTATATCAAAGCGGAGATAATTTAATTTCAGCCAGGGTTTTAATTGAGGGGAATAATACCAGGCGCTTCTCCCTTCGCCAGGGGTATGAATAACGAATGCTTCTTCTTTAAGGAATGGCGCCTGTGGATTATCCAGGGTAATCACTTCATTGTAAAAGCCCAGATCCTGCAGTCCACCAACAATGGTGCGGATGGCCTGTGCCACCCCGCCAAGCCGGGGATCTAATTTACCTGCTATGTGAAGTATATTCATGCGGGTGGTGGTTGTAAAGCCTGTTGAAGTCGTGTTCATGTGCGGGCAATGTGTATTAAACGACAAACCCGTCTGACCGACTGAAATATTTTGCTTCTTTAGGAATGTCTGACAACATAGTTGCCGGTACACCGCCATATAATTTCCATGGTTCGGTATAGGGTTTATTCAGCAGCGATTTGGCGCCCAGCACCGAGTAGGGAGGCAGGTTACAACCTCCCAGTATTACAGCGTTTGTACCTACAAATGTGTACTCGCCTATATGGATAGGCGCACTGTGCTGCCGGTTCTCGAACAGGTCAATGGAATGAGTGAGCAATTGCGACTGGTAGCCGGCAATTGTTGCAAACCGGCCTATTGTAATCAGGTTGGTGCAATCGATATGGTGGTTCTTTGTGATAAAAGCATATTCGCCTACATCCAGCGCCGCCTTGCGGGTGGGTTGGTGGCTGAAGTGCTGGTGACGGTTGCTGCATTTGGTGGAAAGACCGGTGATCCAGTTTCCCCGGCCGATGCCTGAATGAGCGCCCATCGATATTTGATCGAGGTGGATGGCCACGGTAAAATGACCTATGGAAGCGCCTGCTTTCATTATCAGCTTGCCGGGAAATACCCAGGCCAGCCCGATCCTTGCGGCCGGGTGAATTTCAAAACCAAACAACCTGTTCAGCCACCTTCTTCTTAAGGGCCAGGGAAGAAAAAAGCTGACAATCTTTAACAGCATGCCGGGTAGTTTTTATTATGACAGGTGCAAATTCAAATAGGCGTGGGTCATTCTTGATACATTGAAACGTCTTGCGTTCTCAAATCCTTTTCCGATCAGTTCCTCCCGCGTTTTTTTGTTTTGGAGCGATAGGAATGCGTCGGCAAAATCTGTTGGGCTTACCGGGTCGGCGTGTAAAGCGGAACCGCCGCTTACTTCGGGCAGGGGATTCAGCGAACTGGCTATAACCGGAGCGCCGCATGCCTGGGCTTCAATAACAGGCCAGCCAAAACCTTCTGACAGGGATGGAAATACGAATGCGGCGCAGGTGCTGTAAAGCGCTACCAGGGTAATATGGTCAGGGCTTACCACAGAGGCGATCCGGTGCTTTAATCCTAAGGTGCCCGCATAGGTAATCAGTTCTTTTTCCAATGGCTCACCGGCGAAACAGATCGTACCATTCCACCGGCTGCCCAGCACCATCAGCATATCAATAAGCAACTTACGGTTCTTACGCGGTAAACCCGAGCCCACATGCAGCAGATAGGGATGCACCGGATCAATTCCTGCCTTCCTGAGTAGTGCACCGGCTTCTTCTTTGGGAAGGGGCCAAAAGTTGGCATTGAATGCATTATAGATCACCATCCAGTTCTTTGAATGATCTTTCGGATGAATATTGTCAAGTGCGCACAATTGCTGGTAAGTAGTCCAGGAAACAGCTGCCAGCTTGTGTGCATTGGTAAGGTTGTTGAGGATCCAGTTCTGCAAAATTCTGCCGGTTTTTGAGGCGCTTACACAGGCGTCTTCATAGCCAAGCGCACCGCGAATGGCCAATACATCATGGCAGGTGATAACAGTTCTGTGAACCGGCAACGGCTTCAGGTAATAGGAGTTGGAGTGATCGCAAATATGAAAATGAATATTTGCCGAATGATATTTTTTATGCAGCATGCGAATATGGAGGATAACAGGAAACAGGATCCATTTGTCTATATACCCCATCCATTTACCCGGGCCCGTGGTGGTTGATCTAAACAGTTTACCAAAGAAAACAACGGGCCGCCAGATGGTTGCAGTATGCCCTTCTTTTGATAAACCGGTAGCCAGCATATTCGCAAAGCGTTCCATGCTTTGCTGTTTATCTGGTACATAATTACCAATTAAAATGAAACGCATGGCTGGGATGTTTTTCTGGTTCCGAACGAAGCCGCCATCAATCCGCTGATCAGTATTGAAAAACCGAGTGCTGTCGGTTGGGCCCACCCGCCTTGCGCCAGATTCATTAAACCAAAGCTTGCCAGCATCCAGGGCAACAGATCGCCGGCAGTCATTTTTTGGTAGGCAGCTATTGCCATCCGGGCAGTTAATAAAACCCGGATGAGTATTACTGACAGTCCGGGTAAAGGTCCCATTTCGCCAATGAGCCTTCCCCATTCCCCTTCAGCTATCAGGAATACTTGTTTACCGGTTAACAGCTGGGCGCCTACGTTGGTGCCCATTCCCAGTCCATACCCAAAAAAAGGCTGGTCCCCCGACTGGGCAAGCGCTCCGAACATCCCGCCCATATAGCGATCAATGAGCACCCCCTGCAGCCCGCCTTCCACTTCATTGGCAGTATCAAAACGGGCACTGAACGCGCCGAACGCGGTCTGGAAAAGAGAAGTATTGCTTATCAGCGCCAACACAATTGTTCCGCCTATCAGTGCTACGATCATTTTGCTCATATATTTTGGCATGCGTGAAACTGCCAGTAAAGTAAATGCCAGCGTCAGGGCTACCTGAAAGAATAAACCCCGGCTTATGGAAAGCGGAATGGACGCGAACAGGGCCAGGGTGGCGCCTACCAGCAGCAGGCGGTTAATGAGTTTGGGATTGAGCCAGAAAAAAAAGACAAAGGCGCCCACGAGGTTGTAAAAGAGCGTTACCCCGTTTGTAAAGGAGAAGGTGCCGGGCGGACGCATGAAATTAAGTGCGCCCGGAAATCCCCCGCCGTCGGTGTCGCCGGCCATGCCTTTGTTTACTGTAGCAGTTTCCGGACTAAAGAATTGCAATGCGATCAACAGGGTCATCGGCAGGGAGATCAGCAGGGTTATCTTTCCCATTTGAATGACATCTTCCCGGGTAAATACAGCTGCAAAAACAAAGATCAGTGGAAAATGAAAAAGCAGGATGCGGGCGCCGAACAGGGCAACCATTGCATTGCCATGCCCCCAAAAAATGGTGGTGATGATACCCAGGACGGCTACAAATACCATGGCTGTCAGGAACCCGTTCCTGGGTAAGCGTCTTTCTCGCCAGCATAATAAAACCAGCCATAGGGCCACAGGATCACGCACTATCAGCAGTGGCATGGCCAATCCCGGCATCACCCATTTCCTGAGCGCACCTTCAAAGATCAAAAGAAAATAATACAGCCAGATGCCGGTCTTCAACCACTGTAATACGCGGCCCCTTTTGCGTTGTTGTGCATGTATTTCAAATTCAGCAAAAGCAGGTGTGTATGGTGCTGATAATGCTATCGCCATATTTTTTCCAGGTATATGCTGCTGCATGTAGTTTGGCTTTTATCCCCATTTCTATAATTGCTGCACGGTTATCGAGCAGCCAGTTCAGTTTTTCGGCTATCGTTTCGGGTGATCGGATAGGGATCAGAAAACCGGTACTGCCATCCTGCTTTATCAGGTCTTCCCCGCCGGTGTTGGGCGTAATGATCAGCGGTAGCCCCTGGCTCATAGCTTCCTGCATTACCAGGGCCCGGCCTTCCACAATAGAAGGAAGGCAAAATACGTCGCAGGATCTCATGAGCGCCAGTACCTGTGGGTTAGGCCTGCCTGCTTCATAAATGAAGTGGGGGCATTCTTTCCTGTAAAATTCCATAGGCGCTTCAGGCGATCCCATCACTACCAGTTCAATATCCCGCCTGTTAAGCAGGCGCATGGCTGTAAACAGATCACCCAAACCTTTCCGCTGGCTCATAGAACCCGCGAAAAGTACACGCAGCGGTTTTTTAAAATTTTTACGTGTTGGTTCTTCTTTGTCTGTTACCGGCATGGGCGATCCAAATGGAGCCATGATTATCTTTTTATTTTTTGCCCAGTCGGGCAAAGAATTTTCCACAAAAGAGCTGGGCCCTACTATAACATCAGCTAATTGAAGTTCCTGTGTTTTCCTTTCCAGTTTTTCCGGCGAATCCTGTATGCCGCCTTTTAGTGTAAGGGCCCAGCCCGGCAGCCGGAGCGCTTCTTCCTTTAATAGTCTCCGGGCGGTTTTCCAATAGGCAATGGGCAGATCATAGACACAGGTAAGGCCAAGTGCTTTGGCCTGCTTGAAAGTAGCAAGGGCGCCATCTTCATACGCATACACAAGGGAAACACCATGCTTGTGTGCCGATCTTTGGAGTCGTGCCGCCACCGCTTTATCAAATTCCCTGTATACACTGTCTATGCTTGCCCACCCAGTTTCATGACGAAGAAAATGATGCAGGCCTACCTTGGGAAATAGCATGCGCGCTATTTCCCGCCAGGGATGGGTGTGAACCTGATGCTGCCGGGCCGGAAAACTTCGTCTTAAGCATTCTGCCCTGATCCCTTTAGGTAACATTCGCAACCAGGCAGCCTGGGGATTGAATGAAAGGGTGGTATTGAATTCATGCAGGTAGCCTGCACCTGCCATGGCTGCAATAACCGCCCGTACATTCTGGTTGCCTGTAGCATGGGTAATTAGCATTTTCATATGAAGTCCCGAATTATTACTGATATCTTTTTATTGCATGCATCAACAACCTGCGTCCGTGCATTTTTTCGGAATGCCTTTCGTTGCCTGGTTGTAAATGGATCAATATTTTGAATACCAGGCATTCCAGTATTATTCTTGTTCTGAGCAGAAATTTCGTTACCCGCGGAAACAGCAGCAAGTGGTGTTTTTTTAGCAGTTTCCACCGGCTTTCATGGAATAACAGCACCCTTTTAAAATTTATTTTGTAAGAATTTCCGCCGCCGTGGCAGATCATGATCTCTTTGGTAAAAACCAGTTCCCATTTTGACCGGTGTATACGCATGCTGATGTCATTGTCGGCATCCAACACAGGGAAGTTGCTATCCAGGTAATTCAGATCTTCCATGCACTGCCTGGTAAAACTTACGGCGCAGGAATACGGCAATTTGTTTTTATTTCTCCAGAAGCGCAGAAAGCCCAGTTTGGATGCCAGCTGCTGACCTACTATCAGTTCGCCTGCTGATGGCTCGTACTGGTAATTGCCGGTATCTCTTCCCTTTTCGTCTAATGTTCCAAAACCGATACAACCGATGGTGTTATCGGCATTATACATGCTGAGGAGTTTTTCAATGAACGGCCCCAGGGGATAGGCATCCGAGTCGAGCAATACAATTATCCGTGAACCTGCTTTTTTGAGCCCATTGTTTACCGTACCTGTATAGCCCAGGTTTTTTGTGTTCCTGACAATTGTAACCACTTCATTGGGGAAGAAATAAGGATTGATGTCTGGTGAACAATCATCAACAACAATTATTTCCGCAATTCGGTCCCGGTCATACTGCAACAATGCATCTATATTACGCTTCAGCAGGTGCCATTGTCCATAAACGGGTATTACAACTGATACGCTTTCCATATAAGCAGGGTTTACATTTTCAGGATAACCATTGCTGGTACTTTTCTTCCAGTAACATAACCTGTCTTTTCCAGGTAAATTTTTTTGCAAAGCAGTGACCGTTAAAAGCCATCCTGGTTCTCAATGCTTCATCGCTTATCAAATTGTCGATGGCGTTGTACATTTCACCTACCTGGTTAAAGCCACAGATCTTCGCCTGGATGTTGTTTTTAAGGTTGCAGCCAATGCCGGTAGGGGTGGTAACCACCGCAATGCTGCAACTCATTGCTTCCAGGGTAGCAAGGCCAAAGCCTTCGGAGTAAGTAGGGAAGAAAAAAATTGACGAATGGCATAGTTTGCCTATCAGCTTTTCAACGGGTAGTTTGTTATAAATTTTAATTCTTGGATGTAATGATTCATGAAACTCTGATAAGATAATTTCCCTCGATGACCAGGCGCCCAATACTTCGAAACAGAAGTCAGGATGTTTATTCAGTATGGGTGTTATCACTTCGGGTATAATGTGCACGCCTTTCCTGCTTATCCATGAGCCGAAAAAAATGATGTTCTTTATTTTTTCCGCTGTAAATGGCAGTTGATGATATTCGTCATCTATACCGGGGGAAACGCAGGCTGCATTGTCTGCCTCGAACAGATTTTGTTTTGTAACATATTTTAATTCGTCATCGCAGCCACAAACGAATTTATCTGCCAGCCTGAAATTCATGGCAGAAAGGTTTTCATTAAAGCGGGATAACATTTTTTTTATCCCGGCGGGTTTTGCCCAGAAACGGCGTTCTTTTTCCTTGTCATATAATTCCAGGCCATCAACATGCGCCACCAGCAGGGGGGCGCTTTTTTTTATTTTTTTCAACCACCATAGTAACAACCAGTATTCATCGCCATAAAATTCTATGAGGTCGTACCTGCTTTTATTGATCAATTTTCTTGCTTTTAAAAACGTTCCCAATGCCAGGCGGTACCGCCTGCCTATTTTTAAACCGGGCCACCATTCAACATCTGCAGGTTGCAAGATGTCTACTTCATGACCAAG
>NZ_JBJMLX010000142.1:0-17489 GCF_045805085.1 Niastella sp. | reverse complement strand
TAAGCCACAGGACTACATCGTATTCGCATTATTTTTCAATGAAACCTGATAGTACAGGATGAAAAAAAAATGCAATTGTGCAACTTTGCACTTCCTCACCCTGTCTTACCTGGAAACAATAATCCATTAAACAGTTTTATTACACTGTTATTAGCCTGATGAATTCATAAAAAAAATTTATGATGTGGATGGGAGGATGTGTAAAATACGTTATCTTTAAGTACATAGATTGTCCAGTAAGTACATAGTCCTGCCGATTCATATTGATAGCAGTAACCCGATCCTTTGCAGGTTAAATACATATCAACTTTCAACACTGTTCTTAAATACCATTACAGTGGCCATAGGGAAAACAGCCTCTCCGTAATTTTTGAAAAAAGTACTCCGTAACACAGCTCTTACAACCTTATCCCAACCCGTTCAAAAATAGCTCATATTGAATTGTTCCTTAGAAGACTGAGACCGACCAGGTTTAAATCACTGTGCTTGCCATAGCATAGGAAACAGCTTTTGCTCATTTTTAAAACCCGACCAAAACATGAAGAAGATTCTTGTTATTGAAAACAATGCCGGGATCAGAGAGAATATTGCAGAGATCCTCGGGCTGGCTAATTACAAGGTTTTTACTGCCGAAGATGGAAAAACAGGAATTGAAATTGCGTTGCATCAAAAACCCGACCTTATTTTATGCAATGTGTTGATGCCGCAATTAGACGGTTATGGCGTTTTGCACCTGCTTCACAAAAATCCCACTATTCGAAACACGCCCTTTATTTTTATGTCGGCCATTGCCGATCGCGCCGAAATGCGAAAAGGTATGGAGCTGGGCGCTGATGATTACATTATTCAGCCGTTTGAGAAAACCGAGCTGTTACAGGCAATAGAATGTCGTTTAAAGCGTGCAGAGTGGCTTAAACAGGAGTTTATAACCCGTGAAGCACCACTAAACGGAAACGGCTATCATTTGCCCGATATGCCCAGGAATGGCAATGAACGGGATATCCTTTGTCTGCTGAGCGATAACCGGGATGTTTGCAAGTATAAAAGAAAACAGATCATTTATGTAGAAGGGAACCGCCCGGCGCGGCTCTATTATATAAAGAAAGGAAAAGTAAAAGCATACAAGACCAATGAAGAAGGGAAGGAGTTGATAACAGGGATCTATGGCGAAGGCGATTTTCTGGGTTATGTGGCCCTGCTGGAAGGAACGGTTTATAAAGAACGGGCAGAGACCATGGAAAATACCGAGCTGGCCATCATTCCCAAAGATGAATTCGACGCATTAATGAATACCCGGAAAGAAGTGGTGGTACGTTTTATGACCATGATGGCCCACAACATTACCGAAAAAGAACAGTTGTTGCTGGGACTGGCCTATAACTCCCTGCGCAAAAAAGTGGCCGATGCATTGATCACTGTAAACAGAAAATACAAAACCTCCATTAATATAAGCCGGGAAAACCTGGCAGCCATTGCCGGTACGGCTACTGCTTCCATGATAAGAACGCTCAGCGAATTTAAAAGTGAAAAGCTTATCGAGATCCACGACGGCGCCATTACCATTTTAAATGAAAAGGAACTGGAGAATTTATTGAATTAAAAAAGCTCCGATAGACATCGGAGCTTAGTCTCTGATTTTTTAAATATCCTATGAAAAACCCGTAATGCAAATGTATTACAGGTTCGTATAGTATTTAGTGATGGTGGTCACTGACTTTTATGATTGTTGTCCGGTTATATCAGGAATACCAATGCGTTCTTTTTAATTCGTACATGCACCGGCGTGTTTTCTTTTAATGTCAGCTGTTCATCATCTACATGCACATGCCTGCCTTTCCATTTTAAATGCACGTCTTCTGCTTTGATGGTGGTGAATGTATATTCCACCACTTCTGCATCGTTGAGTTTGCTGTCGATATACGCCGCGAATTTTTCCTGGTCGTTTCCCGGTATTAACACTACTTCAAAATGGCCATCACCGGGGTGGCCAAATGGTGATAGAAAAAGATTGGGTCCAATAAAGCGGGTATTCATCACCTCTGCCATCAGGTATTCACCGGAATGATCTTCCCCATCGATGATCAGTTCGCAATAATGTGGTTTGTAGGAATGGCTGATGGTATGCATCAACTGCTGGGCGGTTTTCATTTTCTGGTCTTTTTCAGGTATATCGTTCCTGCCCTGTTTTTTCATTTCCATCATCAGGTAGGGAAACAGGCCGTAGCCAAAACTTTCAATAAAGAAACCGGGGTCTTGTTCTATATCGAAAATTTCACCCACATCGATGGCGGTAGTTTGCGGAGTGCTCCAGGAGCGGATAATATCAATAAGCTCTCCTTTTATATTCAATGATTCCGCAATGTTATTGGCGGTTCCGCAAGGTAGAATGGCTACTGGTAGCCGTTTTACAGGATGCGCTTTTTTTAACAGTACCGCAACAACTTCCTTTACTGTGCCATCGCCACCGGCGATAACAATAAAATCTGTTTGCGGTGGAATGTCTTTCCAATTGTCATCATCTGTAGAAGTATATCTACACACATAGCCAGCCGCTTCAATCAGCTTTACTAATGATTCTTTTGAATTGGCTTCATCGCCGGCCCCAGGATTGTGTATGAGGTAAATAGTTTTCATTGTAAATTAATTGTTAACAAAATTGTACCACCCGGCTGGCATGATAATCTCAGGCATTTATAGAATCAATACTGATAACCTATGACTATACTGATAACCAACGATGACGGAATTTATAGTCCGGGTATTGCGGCGCTGGCCCGCATAGCATCCCGTTTTGGAAAAGTAACGGTAATTGCGCCCGATGTGGAGCAAAGCTCCATGGGCCATGCTGTTACCCATTCCCGGCCATTGTCATTAAAAAAAGCGCCCTTTATGGTGGAAGGGGTGGAAGGCTTCAAGGTAAATGGCACGCCGGCCGATTGCGTGGCCCTGGGCAGTCATTTATATGCGACTACCGATGTGGTTTTGTCGGGCATTAACATGGGGCCCAACCTGGGCAATTCCATGTGGCATTCGGGCACCCTCGCGGCAGCCAAACAGGCGGTGTTATTGGGAATAAGAGGCATTGCCCTGAGTACGCCGGTTGATAAAAAAGATCCTGACTTTGACGCCCTGGCGCCATACGTGGAAAGAACGCTGGCTTTATTGTTTGAAAATAAAGAACTGGGTTTATATAATGTAAATTTTCCGCCGCAGCCAAAAGATATAAAATGGACGCGGCAGTCTGTTCGGTTGTACGATGGAAAAATAGTACCCGGTATAGACCCGATGGGCCGTAAACACTACTGGTTTACCGTAACGCCATTGGAGGCTGCTGAAGAAGGAACCGATCGCTGGGCTGTTGAAAATGATTATGTTTCTATAACGCCGCTAAGGTTGGATCTTACCGATGAACAAATGCTGAGGCGGGTTAAGGAGATGCTTCCGGTGTAATGAATTTGGCAGACGGCAGACGGCAGAAGGCAGACAAAAATACCGGTTGATAGGGTTGATAAAGTTTAAAGAGTTGATAAGTTAACAGGTTGACGAGTTAACAAATTAACCAGGGATGCTAGTTTTTAGTTCTGAGTTCCTGGTTTTAAGTTCTCCCTTTTTCATTTCTCTGTTTTTCATTTTTCTGCCTTCTGCCGTCTGCCGTCTGCCGTTTCCCTTTCCCTCTGCCTACTACCCCACCAATAAAAAAATCTGTTAACAACTGAGTTGAAACTGATATTACAGTGTCATAAGACAAAAAGATATGAGTTTCAGCCGTAGGAATTTTTTAAAGAATGCCACAGCCGCCGCCAGCGGCTTATTATTACCTCCATTAGGCGGATATGCTTCTGAGCATGCATTGCATAATGCTGTAATAGATTCGGTCAATAGATCAAAGGACAGGAAACAGGTATTTAATATGTGCGGCTATGCGGCTCCTAAGATCCCGGTAGTGCGCATAGGCTATGTTGGTATTGGCGGCAGGGGTAGCTGGGCGGTGAACCGAATGACCAATATTAAGAATGTTGAAATAAAAGCCCTGTGCGATGTGCGCGATACAGCCGTTAAAGAAAATCAGCAAACGTTGAAAAAGGCCGGCTGGCCTGCTGCGAAAGAATATTACGGCAATGACTATTCCTGGAAGAAATTGTGTGAACAGGATGATATCGACCTGGTGTATATAGCTACGCCATGGGAATGGCATGTGCCCATAGCGGTGTATGCCATGGAACATGGAAAGCATGTGGCGGTGGAGGTGCCCGGCGCCCGCACCCTGGAAGAATGCTGGCAACTGGTTGAAACATCGGAACGTACCAAAAAACATTGCATGCAACTCGAAAATTGCTGTTATGATTTTTTTGAGACCCTTACCATCAATATGGCGCAACAGGGTGTGTTGGGAGAACTGGTGCATGGCGAAGGCGCGTATATACATGCGTTGCTGGAAGGCTTGTTTGGCGCACAACCGAAAAATACCGGTGATTATGCCGGCGAAGGCGCGTGGCGCTGGAAAGAAAACCAGAAGAGCGGCAACCTGTATCCCACCCATGGGTTAGGACCCGTAGCGCAGGCCATGAATATTAACCGGGGCGATAAAATGGAATACCTGACCTCTATGTCGTCGAACGATTTTATGATGGAAGCCCTGGCTGAAAAACTGGCTGCCGGGGATAACTGGTACAAACAATACACCGGTAAACATTACCGGGGTAATATGAATACATCCGTTATTAAAACCAATAAAGGAAAAACCATCATGGTGCAGCATGATATATCGTCGCCCCGCCCATACAGCCGAATTCATGCAATAAGCGGCACCAAAGGGTTTGTGCAGAAGTTCCCTGAGCCCGCCAGGATCTCATTGGGACATGAGCCGGTTTCCGATGCAAAAATGAAACAACTCGAAGAACAATACACGCCCGAGCTGATCCGCCATGTGGAGCAGGCGGCTAAAAAGATCGGCGGTCACGGCGGTATGGACTTTATTATGGACTGGCGTTTGATCGATTGTTTGCGCAACGGGTTGCCGTTAGATATTGATGTGTATGATCTGGCTACCTGGTGTGCGGTTACCCCACTCAGTGTATGGTCGGTGGCGCATCGTTCCAATTCCATCGATATGCCTGATTTCACTGGCGGCTCATGGAAAATGAATAAACCGGTTGATCTTACCCTGAGAGGTGGTGGCGATACGGAGATCGTTAAACAATAAACAATTGGCAATAAGCAATAGACAAAAAGCAATACAATACACAATGAAATATAGGAGCACCTCTTTTTTACCAGCGATCCTTTTTTTGTATATACTCATCACAACGATACAGCATACCTCAGCGCAAACCGGTCAGAACTTTGAATGGAATAAGTTACCGGTTAAAGCGCTGTTGTTAACCGTTCCCCATCCTGAAGACGTACCGGAGTTCTGCCGTTTTATAAAAGAAGTATTGCCCAAAGAAGGAGTGAATACGCTGGTATTGCGGATCCGGTATAGTTATCAATTTAAATCACATCCTGAACTGGCAGGTGAAAGAGCCATCTCGGAGCAACAATTAAAACAGATAGTACAGAGCTGTAAAGAAGCTAAGATCCGGTTCATACCCAAAATGAACTTGCTGGGGCATCAGTCAGACCAGGACCATATAGATCCCCTCCTGGCAAAATACCCGCAGTTTGATGAATCGCCCGATTATAATCCGCCCGTTCCCTGGAAAAACGCCGGCCCTTTCGACTTTTATTGTAAAAGCCTTTGTCCTTCACATCCCGATCTGCTGAAAACTATTTTTCCCCTGATGGATGAACTGATAGATGTATGCGGCGCCGATGCGTTCCATGTAGGGTTGGATGAAGTGTGGATCCTGGGTTATGATAAATGTCCGCGTTGCGGCGGTCGCGATAAAGCCGCCCTGTTTGCAGAATATGCCACAAAGCTGCACGATCATTTAAAAGAAAAAAAATGCCAGATGTGGATGTGGAGCGACCGGTTGATCGATGGAAAGACCACCAACCTGTTGGGCTGGCAGGCCAGTATGAACGCTACCTTCCGCGCTATTGATCTGATCCCTACAGACATCATGATCTGCGACTGGAAGTACGAAAGCGCACCGCCCACACCCGGCTACTTTGCGATAAAAGGATTTAATGTGTTGCCCAGTTCGTGTTCTAATTCCGAAGTGGCGCTGGCGCAATTAGCGCAGGTTCGTTTGGCGCGTAAAGATGGAACCCGGGCACCCTGGGCTGTTACCCTGGCCGAAAGAATGCAGGGCGTATTTGTTACTATGTGGGAAGATTCGAAAGAATTTATTGACGCCTATTATGGCCGTAATGGAAAAAAACTGAATTCAGCAGAAACCTTTAAAGCCGTATTTGCACAGATCCGTAAAGATGAGGCCATGAAGTAAAGGCGTGATAAACTATACATTATTTTTCCGGTGTTGTTTTTAAAATTGGATGTAGCAAAAATATTGTGCATGAAAACCCTGACCATTTTTGTATTCGGTCTATTATTATCAATACTAACTTTTGCCCAGGTAGCGCAACCCTTCACCTGGAAAAACCCTGCTGATAATGCCTTTCCGGTCATAGAAGGACAGGCATGGCCGGCGGAAGTAAAAGCCCGGTACGACCGTTTCCCTGCCCGCGCTGAAAAAATACTGAATCCAAACGTCTGGAATATTTCGCATAGCAGCGCCGGGCTGTACATAAAGTTCAAAACAAATGCTACGGCTATAGTAGTGCGGTATGTTGTAAAAGGGTCATTGGAAATGACCCATATGCCCGCTACCGGGGTAAGCGGCGTTGATCTGTATGCCATTGATCCCAACGGACAGTGGAAATGGGCGCCCTCCAGCCGTTCTTTTAACGATACTATTGAATACCGTTTCAGTAACCTGGTGGTGAGCAGTGAATTTCCGGGCCGGGATTATGAATACAGGTTATATCTGCCGCTATACAATACCGTTGACTGGCTTTCTATTGGTGTACCCAATAACAGTTCCTTTAATTTCATGCCATTATCGCCCGAAAAGCCTGTTGTGGTATATGGTACTTCCATTGCGCAGGGCGCTTGTGCTTCGCGGCCCGGGATGGCCTGGACTGCTTTATTACAACAACAGTTAGACAGGCCGTTGATCAATCTGGGTTTTTCCGGATCAGGGCAGTTGGAACCATCCGTAGTTGCATTCATGAGTGAAATTGATGCCAGGTTATATGTACTGGATTGTATTCCGAATTGCACCATGCGTGCGGGATTTTCAGCAGGGGAGCTGGAAAAAAGGATCATGGCTGCTGTAAAGGCATTACAGGAAAAACGGCCTGGTGTGCCTGTACTGTTAACAGATCATAGCGGTGGCGCCAATAATGGTTTGTTGGATACCGCAGCACAACACGATTATGAGAATGCCAACCAGGTGCTGCACCAGAGTTTTGAAAAAATGAAAGCGGGCGGTATCACCGGCATCTTCCTGTTAAGCAGTAAAGACATTGGTTTGTCTGTGCAGGCTACGGTAGACGGGTTGCATCCCAACGATATTGGTATGATGTCATATGCACGGGCCTATGAGAAAATAATTCGTACTATTTTGAATGAACCCTCCGGGCCGCTGTCTACTACTATTCCGGTTGTGCAAAGCCGGGATGGCTATTACAACTGGCGCAGCAGGCACAGTGAGGTCATTGCCGGTAATAAAACAACTGCTCCCCGTATTATCTTCTTTGGCAATTCTATTATTCATTACTGGGGCGGACAACCGGCAGCAGCCCTGACCCGTGGCGCCGGATCATGGAATAAATACCTGCAACCTGCGGGGGTAAGAAATGCGGAATTTGGCTGGGACCGTATTGAAAACGTATTGTGGCGCGTGTATCACGATGAGCTGGATGGTTTTTCGGCAGCGCAGATATGGGTGATGATCGGTACTAATAACTTAACCATTAATTCCAATGCGGAAATAACCGAAGGGTTAAAAATGCTGGTGGAAGGTATAAAGGCCCGTCAGCCCAAAGCCTCCATTGTATTATCAGGCATTTTGCCACGCAGAGAAATGGAAGGGCGGATTGTTGTGCTGAATGCCCGCATAGGGCAGCTGGCCGGCCGGTTACACGTGCAATATGTAAACCCCGGCGTAGTACTATTGAATAAGCAGCAGAAAATAGATGAATCATTATTTGAGGATGGATTGCATCCGAATGCTGTTGGGTATGATAAACTGGCCACAGCCATTACACCTTATTTAAAAAAGTGAAAACCAAAACTGAATTGTTGATGCGAAAAAGTATATACGTTTTATTGTTGTTACTGCCCTGTTGTGTTTGGGCCGGCGACTTTGACGGGGTAACGCAACTGGCAAAACGAAGAGTGCCCTGGCTGGTCAGTAACCTGGTATTTAAAAAAATGCGACCGGGTGATAAAAAGGAGGCCTTTCAACTGCAATCGCAAAACGGGAAAATAATGATCGCGGCAACCGGCCCCAATGCCGCTGCCGTTGGGTTAAACTGGTACCTGAAATATTATTGTCATCGCTCCATGTCGCACATGGGCGATAATTTATCTCCTGTATCGCCATTGCCGGTTATAAAAGAAACTGTAACCATTGATGCCATGGCGCAATACCGGTTTGCGCTGAATTATTGCACCTATAATTATACCATGAGCTTTTACAACTGGAGCGATTGGGAACGGGAGCTTGACTGGATGGCATTGAACGGAGTAAACCTGATGCTGGTAGCCAATGGGGAAGAAGCCGTTTGGCAAAATGTTTTACGACGCACTGGGTTTAGCGAAAAAGAGATCAGCGATTTTATCACCGGGCCTGCTTACAATGCCTGGTGGCTGATGGGCAATATAGAAGGGTGGGGTGGGCCTATGCCGCAAAGCCAGATCGATAGCCGCAAAGTGCTGGTGCAAAAAATGATCGGTCGCATGCAGGCATTGGGTATTGAACCGGTGTTGCCGGGTTTTTTTGGGATGGTGCCACATAACTTCAACTCCAAAACGAAAGCCCATGTGATTACACAAGGCAACTGGGGCGCATTTATTCGTCCGGCTATTCTTGATCCTGCCGATACGGCTTTTAACCGGGTGGCCGGTATTTTTTATGAGGAAACAAAAAAACTATACGGCAGCGATATCCGCTTTTTTTCGGGCGATCCATTTCATGAAGGTGGTATAACAACAGGGGTTGACCTGGGAAAAGCCGGCGCCAGTATACAAAAGGCGATGCAGCAATATTTCCCCGGGGCCATATGGGTGTTGCAGGGCTGGCAGGACAATCCCAAAAAAGCATTGCTGGCGGAAACGGATAGATCGGCTTTGCTGATCCAGGAATTATTCGGGGAGAATACCAATAACTGGGAAACAAGGAACGGTTATGAAAGCACGCCCTTTATCTGGTGTTGTGTAAACAACTTCGGAGAGCGGCCGGGTTTGAATGGAAAGCTGGAAAGATATGCCGGTGAAGTGTACAGGGCAGCTACTGGTCCGTTTCGTGAATACATGAAAGGCGTGGGTATTATGCCGGAAGGAATAAATAATAACCCGGTATCCTACGATCTGGTGCTGGAACTGGGGTGGCATAACCAACCGGTTGAAACTGGTAAATGGATCAATGATTATGTGAAAGCTCGGTATGGAAAGGCCAATGACCAAATTGCCACCGCCTGGAAATTGTTCCAACAAACTATTTACAGCAATCCCGGGTACCAGGAAGGGCCACCTGAGAATATTTTATGTGCGCGGCCGGCTTTACAGATAAGATCTGTTTCCAGCTGGGGTAAGCTGAAAAAAGGATACGATACGGCTTTGTTTGTAAAAGGGGTACAGGCGTTTGCTGCAGCAGCACCTTTATTTGGCAACAGCGAAACGTATAAGATCGATCTCATCAATTTTACGCGGCAGGTAATAGCAAACCGGGCCGATACCGTATTTGCCAGCCTGGTAACAGCCTATAAGGAAGAAAATACAGCTGCCTTCAACGCGGCAGCCGAAGCATTTTTATCGCTGCATGCGCTCATGAATAACCTGCTCAACAGCCATTCGTATTACCGGTTAACCACCTATCAGCAGCAGGCTTTGCAGGCAGGTAATACGGCTGCAGAAAAAAAGAATAACCTGCACAATGCCATGATGTTGATCTCCTATTGGGGTGAGAACAACCGGCAGGAGGATTACCTCCATGAATATGCTTATAAAGAATGGGGCGGAATGATGACTACGTTTTACCAGCAGCGGTGGAAGTTGTATTTCGATTACCTGCGTAATAACCTGGCAGGCAGATTATCCACTCCGCCTGATTTCTTTGCCTGGGAACGGGAGTGGGTTACACAAAATGAGCAGGTGAAAAGCGAGGTTCAGCCTTATCCGTCACTGGAAAAAGTAATCCGGAAAGTATTGTATTGATATAAAATATTTCAAGTTTGATCTTAAGTGTTAAGTCGTTGGTGTTCTCACCGATGACTTTTTTGTTTTCAGGAGTAGCTACCATGTTATAAAATGGAACAACCGTTTGCGTTAAAAAATCATGAATTTTTAAATTATATTCGATCCTGTAGAAATTCCATTATTAACCTGTTTCAGTGATACATTTAAAATGAGCGTTTAATTAGTAATTCATGCAACAGGACCGATGCGATAATACTTACACTGCCGAATGCTGGAGCGCGTTCAAAAAGGGAGACGAAAAAGCATTTGTGATGTTACATGACCTTTTTTTTCACTCCTTACATGCCTATGCATTTCGGATGTTACAGGACCCTGATCTCGCGTATGACGCTATACAGGAGCTGTTCCTGAAATTATGGGAAAAAAGGGCCGCGCTTCCGGAAGTGCAGTTTGTAAAAGCGTACCTGATGCGCTGTTTGCGCTGTGCTATATTGAACAAACTCCGCTCCCTGAAATTATACGAACTAAAAATAACAACCCGCTTTCATACCCCCGATATTGAATTTTCTCCTGAAGAAATAAGAATAAAAAAGGAATCAGCCTCTTTTAATACCCGTCAGCTAACGAAGATGATCAACACCCTGCCTGCCCGCCAGAAAGAGGTTATTTATTTACGCTTTTATGAGGGCCTGTCTTACAAAGAGATCAGCCGGATACTTAACATCAATTACCAGTCCCTGGTAAATAATATCAACCGCATCATGAACCGGTTCAAAACGGCGTTAAGGAACCATCCTGAATTTTTCTGGATCATCCTGCTATTCCCCTTTGTTTTATAATTGAACTTACTCCTGCATAAAAAAAATGGTCAACACTGAGTTGGAAGTAAAATTATTGTGTCTTTATAGTAGAGAGACAATACTTACAACCCATGGAAAATGAGCATGACCATTTTAACGATGAACTGCCTTTTGCGTTTAATAAACCCGAAAGGGATGAAGCATTGAAAGACAAAAGCAGACAGGACCTGTTAAGCAATATTGCCCAAACCAGGCCATCAGGGAAATGGCGGAAAAAAAGCGCCTGGCTGTCGGTTATAACCGCCTGCTTTTTACTGGTTGGTATGTTGATGATCTTTAACCGCAAACGATCTGCACCACCAACCGCCATTCAAACCGGGGATTTTCAACGCACCATTTTGCTTCCTGACAGTTCTGAGATCTTATTGAACCGGTATTCGGAGATCAGGGCCAATTTAATTGGCTGGTCGAATAGTAAGCGGGAAGTATGGCTTACCGGGGAAGCTTTTTTTAAGATCAATAAAGTAAAAACAACAAGCGGCCGGTATAACAACTTTATTGTACATACCGCAAAAGGCGATATAGAGGTATTGGGAACCTCATTTAATGTACAGGCCGATTCCTCATTTTTTTCAACCGCATTACATACCGGCAGCATAAAAGCCCATATTGGTAAAGAAGCAGTGATATCGCTGGTGCCCGGACAGGTATTGATCGTGCAGGGCAACCACATATACAGGAAAGAGGTAAACGTACAATTGTACAGCGCCTGGAAAGATGGAGAGTTTCACTTTGATCATACCAGCCTGACGGAAGTAATAGCACTGATAGAAAAGTATTACAAATTGAAGGTAAAACTGGCGGCCAACCTGCCGGTGGCGGAGCGGAAATTATCCGGCAATATAGCGGTAAAAGATTCCAGTGGGTTATTCAATGCTTTGCGGGTAATAATGGGATTAACAGTACTGCAACAGGGAGATTCGTTGATTATTTCAAAATAAGACCAAAACCAAAACGTTGCTTATGACACAAAAACCTTCCATCATTCGATGGAGCAATGTGTTCGTATTATACCTGTTGTTAATGGTTGGCTGTTACCAGGCTGCCGCACAAACGGAGAACAGATCTTTACAGCGGATAGAGCTGGCAAAGTTTATCGACCGTTTATCGGGCGAAATGCATTGGAAATTGTTGTACAATCCCGATGACCTGGCCAATAAATTTGTCGATACCGCTTCACCGGGCACAATAACCAGGTGGACCATCAACAGGTTATCGACACTACTTAAAAAATATGACCTGCGGCTGCAGCCGGTAGGGGAGAACACCTACGCCATCAAAAAAGGCAGTCCGCCGCAGGTGCAAACCACCATCCCTGATACAACCGGCCGGGAAATAAAGAATGAAATAATAGTGCGCGGTACCATTCGAACCGATTCTGCCACGCTGGAAGGCGCCACTATTAGCCTGAAATCGGACCCCACCCGGGCAGTCACTTCAGATCAGAACGGCAGGTACTTGGTGAAAGCGCCGGCAAACGGTACCCTGATCATTACTTCAGTAGGGTATAAAGAAGAAGAAATAGATATTAAAGGAGAAAGCGTCATTAATGTAAAACTTAAGAGCGCTAACAATTCGCTGGAAGAAGTTGCGGTGGTGGCCTATGGTACGCAAAAAAAGACCACCATGGTAGGCGCCGTTACTACTATTAATCCAAAAGAATTAAAAGGGCCTGTCAGTAATTTAACGACCATGCTGGCCGGCAGGCTTTCAGGTGTTATTTCTTATCAGCGAAGCGGCGAGCCCGGAAAAGACAATGCGAGTTTTTTTATCCGCGGCATTACCACCTTTGGCACCGGTAAGGTAGATCCGCTGATCCTCATTGATGGCATTGAATCTTCATCTACCGACCTGGCGCGGCTGCAGCCTGATGATATTTCGGGATTCTCCATATTGAAAGATGCCACGGCTTCTTCATTGTATGGGGCCCGGGGCGCCAATGGCGTAGTGCTGGTAACCACCAAGTCAGGTGCGGATGGAAGAACGAGGTTTAATATCCGCGCCGAAAATTCGTTAAGCAGCAATACCCGCAACTACAGGTTCGCCGATAACGTTTCCTACATGAAGCTGGCCAATGAAGCGGTATCAACAAGGAATGCGCTTGAAAATGTACCGTATTCCCAAAGCAAGATCGATCATACAGCCGCCGGCGACGATCCCTATCTGTACCCCAGCAACAACTGGTTAAAACGACTCATAAAAGATTATACCAATAATCAGCGTTTTGATATGAACGTAAGCGGCGGCAATAAATTAGCGCAATATTATATTGCAGGTACCTACAATATCGATAACGGGGTGTTGAAGGTTGACAAGATCAATAATTTCAACAGCAACATAAAGCTGAAGAGCTATTCCATCCGGTCGAACGTTACTTTCAATTTTACGCCCACCACCCAGGCCATTGTTCGAACATACGGGCAGTTTAATGACTATAAGGGACCTGTTGGCGGCGGTGACACTATTTTTAAGCAGGCGGTATGGGCCAATCCGGTGAAATTTGCACCGGTATACCCGGCCGGTTATGCGCCCGGGTTAACCCATCCCTTATTTGGCAATGCATTTCGTTCAGATGTCATTAATCCGTTCCCGGGCAACGGCAGCAACTTATACAATAATCCCTACGCCAATATGATGTCGGGGTATCAGCAATATAACAGCTCCACCTTACAGGCGCAGTTAGAATTGAAACAGGATCTGGCATTCATTACGCCGGGGTTGGCTGCCCGGCTAATGGCGTATACCCAGCGATATTCTTACTTCGATGTGACCCGGCAATACACTCCGTTCTATTACCAGCTTTCTTACGATCTGCAAACCAAAGTCCCCAGGCTTACCCCGCTGAATACCAACGGTACGGAATACCTGAATTACAGCGAAGGACCCAAAACAGTAAATACCACCAGTTACCTGGAAGCAGCAGTGAACTATAACCGGCAGATCGGCCAAAAGCATAATGTTTCGGGCATGTTGATCACCTTGTTCAGGAACTATTTAGCCGCCAATGCCGGCAGCCTGCAATTATCGCTGCCACACCGTAATCATGGAGTCTCCGGCCGCTTTACGTATGCCTATGACAACCGGTACATGGCTGAATTCAATTTCGGTTACAACGGCTCCGAGCGGTTTGCCCAAAATCACCGGTTTGGTTTTTTCCCTTCTGTAGGCCTTGCCTGGAATGTATCGAACGAAAAATTCTTTGAACCCCTGTCCTTTATCAGCAAGTTGAAATTGCGGGCAACTTATGGGCTCGTTGGCAACGACCAGATTGGCGCTGATTGGGAGCGGTTCTTCTATTTGTCGGATGTAAATATGAACAATGGCAACCGGTCATACGGCTTTGGCGAAATGTATAATAATACTTCAAATGGCATCTCGGTGAACAGGTACGAAAATTACGATATAACCTGGGAGCGATCTTACAAAACAAATGTAGGCATAGAACTGGGACTCTGGAATTCGCTGAATATACTGGTGGATGTGTATCGTGAGCGACGTTCCAATATCTTAATGACGCGAGGCACTATTCCCAGTATGATGGGATTAAGCGCACCCATCCAGGCCAATGTAGGTGAGGCGGAAGGTAAAGGGGTTGATCTTTCTGCTGATTATACCTATAACCTGGGAAAACATACCTGGTTGCAGGCCCGCGGTACATTTACGTATGCTACCAGTAAATTGCTGGTGAATGAAGAACCTGCGTACCCGGAAGCATACCGCCGGCGTGTAGGCCAACCGCTTTCGCAAACGTATGGGTTTATAGCCGAGCGGTTATTTATTGACGATTATGAAGTGAATAATGCGCCTGTCCAGAACTTCGGCCAGGATAACCTGGCGGAAAATGGAAAGTACCGGGTACGGGGCGGCGACATTAAATACCGGGATGTAAACCATGACGGACAAATTACCGATGCGGATATGGTGCCCATTGGCTTACCCACCACACCGGAGATCACTTACGGTTTTGGTTTGTCGTTCGGGTATAAAAAATGGGATGTGAGTTGTTATTTCCAGGGATCGGCCCGCTCTTCTTTCATGATAGAATCTTACAAAATGGCGCCCTTCGTACTCGATGGGGGTGGTCAGCATGGCCTGCTGGCCGCTATTGCCGATGATTACTGGGGCGAGAATAACCGCAATCCCTATGCCTTCTGGCCGCGCCTGAGTAATTATTATGCAGCCAACAACATCCAGACTTCCACCTGGTGGATGCGGAGAGGTGACTTCTTACGGATGAAAACAGCCGAAGTTGGGTATACATTTCCAAAGTCACTGCTCAGCAAGCTGCATTTCAGCAATACCCGCATTTATGCCAATGCCTTCAACCTGTTTGTGATCAGCAGGTTCAACATGTGGGACCCCGAAATGGGTGGCAACGGGTTAGGCTACCCGGTACAGCGGGTATACAATGTGGGCGTAAACCTGGGATTTTAATCATTCAACAAAGCAAACACAATGGAACCTGTTTCAACATATAAATGTCCCGCTGTTATGCAATGCATAAAGAACTGGTTGCCGGTGCTGTGTATTCTTTTTGCCGGCAGTTGTAAAAAATACCTCGATGTGGTGCCTGATAATGTAGCTACCATTGACAATGCATTTAAGTTAAAACAGGAAGCCACCAAATACCTGGCCACCTGTTACTCTTATCTGCCGGCCAGTGGCGATATGCAAACAAACCCTGCCCTGTGTGCAGGCGATGAATTCTGGATGGTGGCGCCTTTTGCCCTAAGCGAATCGCCCTGGAAGATCGCGATGGGGTATCAAACGGCCACTACGATCTATATGCCGGGCTGGAGCAATATGTTCAGCGCTTTCCGGGACTGTAATATTTTCCTGGATAATATTAATAAGGTGGTAGATATGACGGATGCCGAGAAAGACAGGTGGGGTCATGAAGTGAAATTTTTAAAAGCATATTATCACTGGTGTCTTTTAAGGATGTATGGCCCTATACCGGTTACCGATGTAAATCTGCCCATTTCCGCCACTTCCGATGAAGCGCAAAGACCCCGGCAAACGGTTGATTCGGCAATAAATTATATTGCCGGCCTGCTGGATGAAGCAGCTGCCGGACTGCCCTCCACCGTTTCAGATCGTACCACCCAATTGGGGCATATTACCAAACCCATTGCACTGGCTATAAAAGCGAAGGTTTTGGTTACAGCGGCCAGTCCGCTGTTTAATGGCAACGGCGATTATGCCGGGTTTAAGAATTACGACGGAACGGCATTCTTCAACGCGGCTTATGATGCGGGAAAGTGGGAACGGGCCGCTGCTGCTTGTAAAGAAGCCATTACTGCCTGTGAAAGCGCCGGGATGCACCTGTACAAATTTGATAAGCTGGGGCTTTCCCTGTCAGACGCCATGGTTACACAAATGAGTATACGTAACAGCGTTACCGAAGCATGGAATGCAGAAATTATCTGGAACAATACAAAAGGCAGCGCGGGCACTACCGATCGCACGTATACCTTGCAACGCTTTGCCATGCCACGGCTCGATCCCACTAAAATAACCAATGAAATGTGCCTTGGCAGCCTGGCACCCACCCTTAAAATAGCTGAATTGTTTTATACGGAGAATGGGGTGCCTATCAATGAAGATAAGAACTGGGATTACAGCAACCGGTACAAATTGCGTACAGGCAAAGCTGCTGAAAACGAATTTATAACTAATGGCTACGAAACCGCGGTGCTTAATTTCAACCGGGAACCCCGCTTTTATGCCAACCTCGCCTTTGATGGTGCGGTGTGGTATATGCAAAACGGAACATTTAATGTACAGGCAAAGAATGGCCAGTTGCAGTCGCGTAAAGGCAACTGGGATTATAATGCTACCGGCTACTTTGCTAAAAAACTGGTAAACTGGAAATATGTGATCAAAGACGGGCAGGAACTGACCATTGAAGATTATGCCTGGCCCGAAATGCGTTTGTCGGACCTGTATTTGTTATACGCCGAAGCATTGAATGAAGTGAATGGCCCGGGTACGGAAGCGTTTGAATATATAAATAAAGTACGACTGCGGGCCGGTTTAAAAACGGTACAGGAATCCTGGACGAACTATTCCCTTCAACCTGCTAAATACCAAAGCAAAGATGGGTTGCGGCAGATCATTCAGCAGGAACGGCTGATAGAGTTGGCGCTGGAAGGCAGCCGCTTTTGGGACCTGCGGCGCTGGAAAAAGTCGTTTGAAGAATTGAATAAACCGGTCATGGGCTGGGATGTAGACCAGGAGGCGGCTGCCTATTATTACCGCCC
>NZ_JBJMLX010000141.1:0-1567 GCF_045805085.1 Niastella sp. | reverse complement strand
TTTTTTGGATCAAGTGAAAAAGTTGGGGGATTGTTTGATTAGGCATAGATTTTCTGGAGTCTGAATAAGAAGAAGTTGATGTCTCTGACGCCTCTGGCAGAGGCTCTAAAAGATTTGATTTTGGCATTAAAAGCTTCTGCCGAAGCATTAGTGCTTCTGTTATTAAAGTAATTCAATATACTCGCGTAGTGAGTTTCGATAGATCTATATACGGTCCTAAAGGATTCAATGTCTGCCTGTTCTACTTTGTTATACCATAGGGCTAGTTTTTTAAATGCCTCTTCTTTACACTTGCAGTGGTTGAAGATGCCAGTCAGCTTCATTGATAAATCATAGGCTTTCTGGATTGCTGGATAGCGCTCAAACATAAGTACCGCCCGCTGTTTTTGAGAGTATGTCCAATGTTCTTTATGCTTGAATAACAGATAGCGGCTACGTGCTAATAACTGTTTAGGAGAATCCCCATTAGGCAACAACTGAGGGATGTAGGTGAGGCCTTTCTTTTTAGCCAGCGCGATCTGTTCATTTTCTTCATCAATAGCCTGCCATCTATGTTTAATACGTATTTCCTGCACAGCTTCTGAAGCTAGTTGCTGTACATGAAAACGGTCTACAACCCGGTGTGCGTAAGGGAAACAGCGTTTGACGATCAGGTGCATTCCAGCTGCCATATCAAGGGTTACTTCCTGTACCCTTTGTCTTAATCGCTTACTGATACGTTGTAATACCTCAATAACCTTATCTGCCTGGGTGCCTTTGATCATGGCTACAATAGCGCCTTTTTGACCTTTGGCTGATTTATTAGTAACTACTGTATAGAGTTCATCGTTGGATAATGCTGTCTCATCAATGCTGAGATGGGTCCCCATATTCTTTTCAAAAATCATCCATTCAGTGGCATGCTCCCGCTGGTCCCAATTCTTATAGTCGCTGATGTGATGTTTGTATTGCTGCTGAAGCTGGCTGCCATCCATCTGATACATTCGGGCCAGTTGATGACAACTAATCGGATGATTGTCCAAGTGTATCTTTTAAAAAAAGCGCGAACTCTTTGGTGAGTCGTGCTCCTTTCATGACCAGGTCCCAGTTACGAGATACAATTTCCCCGGTAGACTGAACTTCCCATCGGCGGCGCTTTATACTTAATTCTACTTTGTTTTCACGAATCGGAAAGTCTTGTACACGGACTTCCGGATAAAATCCTTTGGAGTGAAGCGTTTGGCCTGCATATTCGGCAGGCGGAAGATTCTTTTCTTCTAAAAACAATACCAAACCTTCCTTATCCTTTACAAAATGAGTTATATCAAAATATTCAAGTGTCCCTTCTGGTAAAAAATAGCCTAATAATTCTTTTTCCTTGTCCTTTTCCAATGTTCAAATCCGTTTTATTGCCTGCAAAAAAACTACTTTCTAATAAATCCCCCAAAAATTCAACCTGATCCTAAATTTGTCTTCCATTTTTGTTGCAATTCGTTCTTTTAGCCTTGCAGGTAACGTTTGTATTACCGCTATTATACTCTATTTTTTCACAACAGGCAATTTTTACAAACTATTCTTTTTAAGGCTA
>NZ_JBJMLX010000140.1:0-19491 GCF_045805085.1 Niastella sp. | reverse complement strand
TCCTTTTTAAAATTAATATGGATGTAGGCCATGGAGGCGCTTCAGGCCGTTTCGATTACCTGAAAGACAAAGCCTGGCAGTATGCTTTCTTCCTGGCACTGGAGAATAAGCTGGATTAAAAAAAGCTGTCTCAAAATTACATTTGAGACAGCTCCTTTAATTACTTTGTTGCCGGTCTTTACCTACTTTCCACCATCCACATCCCTGATAAATTTGATCACACCATTCATGTAGGTTTGCTGATCATCCCACATACTCATATGGCTTCCGTTGGGACAAAGCAAAAAAGAACCTTTTTGCACCTGCGTGCTCATCCACTTCATGTGTTCAGGGTCCATGGTATCAAACTGACCACCGATTGTTAAAGCAGGCACTTTGATCTTTGGCAGATCGGCTTTGCGGTCCCAGTTGGTGAGGCGGCCACTAATACCAAATTCAGAAGGGCCCTGCATCATCGTATAAATAGTCTCGTTAATGTGTTTGAAAGCACGGTTCAACGGCTCCGGCCAATCGGCCAGGCGACAGATATGCTTTGCATAATAATTAGTCATCAACAATTCCATGTATTTGGGATCACTGGTTGCTTTACGCGCTTCCAGCTGATGGATGGTATCCAGCACTTTTGGGTCCATTTGTTTGGCGAGTACGCTGTCGGCATATTTGCCATAGTCCGGCGCGCTCGACATCATATTGCTGATGATAAGTCCTTTCAGGTTATCCTGGTATTTAAGCGCATACTCCAGGGCCAGTATGCCACCCCAGGAATGGCCTAACAAATAGAAATTACTTTTATCGAGGTTCAATGCCTTTCGCACCTGTTCTACTTCATCTACAAAACGTTCGGTTGTCCATAAGCTGCTATCAGTGGGCTGGTCAGAATAAGAAGAGCCTAATTGATCGTATTCATAGAACTCAATGCCCTGCTCGGGAAAAAAGCTTTCGAAGCATTCCATGTATTCATGTCCTGCAGCGGGACCGCCATGTAACAGCAATACTTTTATGGTGGGATTGTTACCAAAACGTTTTGTCCAAACGTTGAAGGTACCCACAGGTGTTTTCACGGGGATCATTTTTATGCCGGCCATTCTCACGCCGGTATCGCCGGTAGTGAAATAACTGGTAGCAGCAAGTGGCTGCTTTTCAGTGGGTGACTGACAGGAATAAAGGACAATTGCACATAGCAATAAGAAAGCGCACATTCTCATGATTGGTAGTTTATTGTAAGGGCGCCAATATACAAAGAGTGTTGAATATTGTAAGTAAAATACCCAGCCTCCGGATCATATTTTAATGGGTCGCATGCGTGTGGTCCCTACATTTGCAGTATTATATAAAACTGAAATATCATGAGCGAATTAATCAAGCAAATAGTTGAGAAAACAGGGGTTCCTGCGGAACAGGCGCAACAGGTTGTAGAAGTGGTGGCTAATTTTGTAAAACAAAAATTTCCCCAATTCGGCGGTCAGATCGATTCTTTATTAGGCACCAGCGGCGACGACAATTCAGGCAATGCCGGAGGTAACAATATACTGGGTGACCTGGGAAGTAAAGTGGGTTTCTAAAGACATAAAAGCGGGTGTCTCAAAGTACGAGACGCCCGCTTTTTATTAACAGATATTACAAACCTGCTATTTTAACATTTGAAACCAGCATATGCGTTGGGCTATAGAAATCGGCGCCGAATTTAAAGGTGCTGTAAGTTCTGTTGCCTTCGAAAGCATGATTAATGTCGTAGGTTTTTTCCTGGTTTATGTATACGCGTAAACGTTCGCCTTCTTTTTTAAACGCAATGTGATTTATTTTACCGCCTGCGTTATAAGCGCTGCTGTTAACATGGGTATCCAGTTCTTTGCCTTTGCTTGTTACGTATGCACTGCCGTCAGAGTATATCCTGAATCCCAGATAAGGATTGGAAGGGTAACGATCGAAATTACCATCCAGCGCATCTTCAAAAACAACATACAGCGTATTATTACCACTACCGTCAATGATGAGGTCAAATTCTACAGTAAAATCTTTGGGAAGACCGGTTTTTATTTTGGGGATATAAAAACCATTGCTTGTAATGGAAAACCAGTTGCCTGGAAATTGTTGCAGGGTAACCACTTCACCGCTGGCATTGGTGAGCCATTTAATTGGAAAATTTCCCTTTTTGGTGGAGTCAAAATGATCTACAAACATAAGTGTGTTCCCCGGCACAAAATCACACACTGAATTAATAGTAACGCTGTTGCCCGAGGAGGTTGGTTTTGTAGCATCCGTGTCTGTTGACTTATTCTTGTTTTTCTTTTTAAATAGTCCGCCCACTTTATCGATGGTGCTGCCCACTTTGTCGGCGGTGTTGCTTACCTGGTCAACAGAAGACTGTGCATGGCTGCAAAGAGGAGTGGCTGCTAATAATAAAGCCGGTAACGCAAAAACGATGTGCAATTTGTGCATAGGTTTTGTTTTAATGGAAAAAATAATTCTGCTTTATTCAGGGTCTATCAGGGGGCTGAACAATCAGTCGGTGAGTAGTATCTTTTATTACACAGGTGAGTGGGTATTATTGGTTACAAATTATCTGTAACATTTTCGGGGAATGGGCTACTAATAAGCTGAATGAGCTAAAACAGTGCCCATGATCCATTTACACCAGGTTCAAAAACAGTACGACAGGAAGTTAATTCTAAACATTCCCGAATTTACGCTCGACAATGGCATTTACTGGATCTATGGCCTGAACGGGACCGGTAAAACTACCTTCCTGAAGATCATTGCCGGGATGATCCCCTTCGAGGGTGATGCTTATATTAATAAAGTCAGTTTAAAAAAGAACGGGGTTGATTATAGAAAACTGGTCAGCTTTGCGGAAGCCGAACCGGTATACCCTTCCTATATCACGGGTCGCGACCTGGTATTGTTTTACCAGGATATCAGGAAAGCCCCACAAAAACAAATAGACCGGCTTATTGCTTTTTCAGACCTGCGCACCAATCTCGATAATCCAATCGGAACCTATTCGAGCGGTATGGTAAAACGATTGTCGCTGCTCCTGGCATTTATTGGTCCTGCGGCCTTGATCCTGCTGGATGAACCATTAGCCACTCTCGATACGGAAGCGGTTCATGCATTGCCTGATCTGATAAACGAATACCGGCAACAATATGGCACCAGCTTTATCTTCAGTTCGCACCAGCCATTCTTATCTGAATCGCTTTCTGTTGACAAAAATTTCTCTATTACTGACCATACAATCCAGCCCCTCCCATGAGCATACAGCGGTCACTATTGTTTAAATCACTGGTTGCGCCTTATTACCGGCAGCATGCCGCGTTGTTATGCTTTGTGTATTATATAATGACCCTGGGAGTTGGAAGAGCCAACGGTGTAGGTATGCTTGAATATCATTACGCGCTGATCAGGGGGATGCTTACTGCGCCTTCTTTTTTAATAACCGTATTTGTCTTGTGGTTGGCCTATGCCATCAGGTGCGCACAATTTGTTGCGGGCTCTTTGCATAAGCCTGCGTTCTCTTATTTATACCAGTTATTGTTGGTAGATCCAAAGAAGGTATATCGCTTGTTACTACAGGTGCAGTTGATGCTGTTGTTGCCGGTTTTGTCGTACCTCATCTTCGTAATGGGTATTGGCTTTCATGAGCACTGGTACGTACCTGCTATCCTGGCATTCCTGTTCATTGTAGTCGTATGTGTGGCCGGCGCGGGCTGGTATGTATATCTTTTGCAAAGACCCGGCGCCTACCCTTTGCAGATAAAGTGGAAGTGGCCATTCATCCTGAACCGTACATACTATGTCAGCTTTCTTTTACGCTATGTGCTGGAAAAAGGCAAGGTGTTGTTCCTTGTTACAAAATTGTATAACTGCGCCGCGCTTTACCTGATGCTGGCCGGTCGTGATCCGGCACGTCACTCCGATATTCGCATGATGGCCCTTTTCTTTAGTGCCGGCATGCTGGGCCACGGCATCCTGATCCACCGGTTAAAGGAAATGGAGAACACCGGGATGTCTTTTTACCGCGGCCTGCCTGTTTCAGTTAGCCGCCGGTTTGTCCAGTACTGTTTGTTCTATTTTTGTTTGTTTCTTCCCGAGATCATAACTATTGCTGCACGCACGCCCGCCTGTTTACAATATGAGGAAGCCGGGTTCTTTATATTCTTTGGCTTGGGGATACTGTTATTGCTCAACAGCCTTCAGTTGTACAACTACCCCAACCTGAAGAGCTATCTCGTAAATGTGACCCAGCTGTTCTTTGCTGTTATCATTGCCATGGTAAGCCGGCAACTGTATGCCCTTTCCATTATTTTCTTTGCATTGGCCATTACCCTGTTCTTCTACCGGTATTACCGGTTTGAACCGCAACAAAATCCTGATCTGTTCTAATAGCCTTATTCCGTTCTCAGGCTCTTAACCGGGTTGGCAACGGCGGTTTTGGCGCAATGCACACTGATGAGGCTAAAGGCCAGGGCAGCTACTGCCGCCAGCACCAGTAAATAAGGAACAATATTTTGTTCTATCCGGTAGGCAAAGTTTTGTAAAATATGTTCTGTAGCTACATATGCCAGCGGCCAGGCAATTACATTGGCAATGATGATGAGCCAGGCATATTCTTTCAAGAACAGCATAATGATACTGGCTGCGTTTGCGCCTAACACCTTGCGCACTGCAATTTCCTTCATTCTTTTATTGAGCGTAAACGCCACCACGCCAAGTATCCCTAACAATACTATTATCAGGTTTAATACGGTGGCCACATCGGCGGCTGTTTTCAATTGCAGCTCTGATTTATAAATGGCTTCAAACTTTTCATCCATGAAGCTATAGTCAAAAGGCGCATTGGGTGACATCTTGCGCCAGTGCGTTTTTATATCATCCAGGGTTTTACCAATATTGGTGGTGTTTAATTTTACCGCCAGGTACCGGTAGTTCTTCGTCAGTTTAACATGCGCAAATCCAACCGGTCCTATCTTGTCCTGCATGGAAGAAAAATTATAATCTCCTATAACGCCACCGATAGTAATGGAGCCAACCGGTGTTGCAATTTTTTGTCCCACTGCATTTTCAGGGGTAAGTCCCAACTGTTTTATGGCGGCCTCGTTCAGCACCAGACTTCCATCGGCCGGCGATAAGAATGTACCGGCCTTCATATGAATGCCAAATGTTTTTGCATAATCTTCATCGGCCGTTGAAACGGCCAGATTCAACTGTTTTGTTTTATCAGTCCTTCCCGGCGGATAGAGTATGATGCGACCGAATGGCGTTTTTTCCGGCACATCAAAGGTCACGGTAATACTTTTTACCTGGGGTATTTGCAACAGGTCCTGTTTAATAGCCTCCATCTTTAACACGCCCACTGTATCCCATTGCTTGGGAAAGGCGGTAATAACCAACACCTGCTCTTTATTATAACCCAGGTCTTTCTTAAAAATATAGGTCACCTGTTTACTCAGGTTCAGGGCGCAAATAAATACCAGGATGGCTAATGAAAATTGCACCACCACCAGGGCACGTTTTAAACCCAGTCCGCCCCTGGCCGTATCTATTTTTCCTTTTACTGCCTGGATCAAATTGGTGCTGCTCAATACAAACGCCGGATAGATTCCCGCCAGCAAACCGATCAGGACCACCAGCGCTGCTAACTGAATAGATTCTTTAACCCCGAACTCCCAAACCGATTTCAGCGTTGTATTTAATACTTTTGAAAATACCGGAATGAGTAACTGATAAAAGAACAAAGAAATGATGGCAGCCATACAGGTAAGGATCATTGCCTCCAACAGGAATTGCAGGACTACCTGTTTTTTTACACTGCCAAAAGTTTTACGCAGCCCTATTTCTTTTAACCGGTAAGTGGAGGTTCCTATGTTGATGTTTACATAGTTAATGATAACCATTAACATAATAAACAGGGCTATCGTAGATAAGAGCATGATCATCTTATTAACGGCGCCATTGTTGTCTTTGAGATAGTAATCTTTAACCGGCACTACATTGGCATGGATGTTCTTCCATACAAAATCCTGCGAATACTTTTTTATCAGCCTGTCCAATGCCTCATTTACAGCCTGTACGGTTACCCCCGGTTTCAATTCTATATAGCTTACCATATCTGTAGTATTCCAGCCCAATGAAGGATCGCCTATACTATAATACTGGTTGCCGGTTGTGGGCACATATACGGTATAGGCATCGTTAAACAGGGTAGTAACTGTATTAAAAGGAATATCTTTTAATACGGCTGATACGATGTATTGCTGAGTAATACCAGCCGCTGTTGTTTGAATACTGAGCGGTTTACCAATGGCGTTGGTAGTCCCGTACAATTTTTTGGCAAAGGTGGCTGTAATAACAGCTGAATTGTTATTGGTGAACGCGTGGCCTTTATCGCCATACAGCAAAGGGAAACCATACATCGATACCAGCGTGGTATCACAGATAGCAATATTCTCTTTAAAGTGTTTTTCACCGGCCGATACCACATTGGTAACGGGGTTATACCGGTAATAATTGGCTACCAGGTCGGGGTATTCTTCCTTTATTCCTTTAGCCCACATAGAAACAGAAACTATTTCCGAACCCAGGTCTTTTTCCTTCCAGGTAGTTTTTATGTAATACTGCCGGTCTGCATGCCGCAGCTCACTATTCACCTTTTTCTGGTCCAATACATAAATGCCAATGATCAGGGAAAAGGTAATGCCTATCGACAGGCATAAGATATTGATGGCGGAAAACAGCTTGTGCTTGGTAAAATGGCGAAAAGCTATAGTAATATAGTTTCTGAGCATAGTGCTATTTATATATATGAGGAATGCAGGCCGTTGTGCAGACCTCAAGCGCTATGCCAGACTGCAACTGTTTACCGGTAAGCGTTTGTAGGGAGAGAACCCGGCAGACAAGTGTACGAAAACGAACAGTTTGTGTACGATGCTGGACACTGGCAAAATTTCTCCAAAATCCCACAATAGTTTCGTCTTAAATTTACTCCATGAAGTTACTGGTAGTGGAAGACGAAACCAGCCTGCTGCAAAGCATCCTGGAATATTTTACCCAGGAAGATTTCCTTTGTGAAGGGGTCGGCACTTTTGCCACTGCTATTGAAAAAATAGAGACCTTTAATTACGACTGTATTATTCTTGATATAAATCTGCCCGATGGCAGCGGGTTGAAATTACTGCAATATTTAAGGCAGAATAAAAAAGACGATGGGGTAGTTATCATTTCGGCCAGGGGGTCATTGGAAGACAGGATCACCGGGTTAAACCTGGGAGCTGACGATTATTTAGCAAAGCCATTCCATTTGTCAGAATTAAATGCCCGGGTGAAAGCCCTGATAAGAAGGAAATACGCCCAGGGCGCCAGTATGCTTGAACTGGGCAACCTGCAATTAGACCTGCTGGCCCGTACCGTAACCTGTAATAAACAACCCGTAGTTCTTACAAAGAACGAATATGATCTGTTAGTGTACCTGCTCAATAATAAAAACCGGGTGGTTAGTAAACAGGCCATTGCCGAACATATTTATGGCGATCAGGCCGACAATATGCCTTCATTCGACTTTGTATATTCCCAGATGAAAAACCTGAAAAGAAAACTGAAAGAAAAAGGGTGCGATGAATTAATTCAAACAGTTTATGGACTGGGGTATAAACTATCATTATGAACAGAAGATTATTACAAAGAAATACCCGCTTTTTGCTGATCTGGCTGCCGCTTGTACTGTTGATCTGCTCCACAGCATTTTATACGATGCTGTTAAAACATACACACCACATGCAGGAAAAGCAGTTGCTACTTAAGCAAACTAATATCTGGAACGCCTTCATCTCGAGATCCGGCCATATCGACTGGCAGGTACCTGGTGAATATGATATTATTGAAGGAACAGCTTCTCCCCAGGCGAAATTAAATGCCCCCCTTGACACTGTTATTTATTATACTGATAGTAAGCAGCTGCATCCGTTCAAAAAATTAACCGGTCATCTTTCCTGGAATGGCAAAAGCTATCTCGTTACAACATATATTTCTTCCACCGAATTCTCCCACCTGATCATAAAAGTATTTGTTAGCGAAGCCTTTATTCTGGCCTTATTGCTCATAGCCATAGTTGTAATAAACAGAAAAAGTTCCGGCTTGTTGTGGAAGCCATTTCTAAACACGATGGAAAAGGTAAATACGTTTGAGGTAACGCGTAACGAGTCGTTAACCTTACCGGCAGAAACCGGCACTACTGAATTTAACGAATTGAATAAAGCGATAACCGCGCTTATTGCCCGCATCAATACGGCTTACCTGAATCAAAAACAGTTTGTTGAAAACGCTTCCCATGAAATGCAAACGCCGCTGGCCATCATCCGGTCAAAACTGGAGCTGCTCATCAACCAACCCGGGCTTACCGAGAAAAATGCGGCCCTTATAGGAGATATCACAGCAGCCAATGACCGGCTAAGCCAAATGAACCGCACCTTGTTATTGCTGGCAAAGATCGAGAACAACCAGTTCCCTGAAACGGAAACAGTGGAGATTGCTCAAATTTTAAAAAAGATCCTTGCTGATTTCAAGAACCACTATGAAGAGATCCCGCTGATAAGTGCGACTATAGAAAATACAACCACGGTTCATGTAAACAGGGTTTTGATAGATGTACTGATCTCCAATCTTATTAAAAACGCCATCGAGCACAATCAGCCGAAAGGGAATATTAATATTGCGTTATCAAAAAACACCCTCCTTATTGAGAATACCGGACCGGCGCTTTCAGTAAACCCTCATGAGCTGTTTGAACGGTTCAAAAAAGGTTCCCATCAAACAAAAACCACCGGGTTAGGGCTTGCACTCGTTAAACAAATTTGTAATCTGTATCAATTTAAGGTCAATTACAATTACAACGATGGCTGGCATCGGGTTATGGTGAAATTTGACGAAGCGGCCGGCTAAATTTCTCCAAAATCTGCGTATAGCTTTGCTTACTCTACCTGAATAGTATACTATGCAATACCTGAAAATAGTTATTTGTCAACTTATTATAGCACTATTGGTTTACATACCTCTACAGGCTCAAATCCAGGATGACACGTTGTTACATCTAAAAGATGCCGTACTGTTGGCAGAACAACGCGCGCCGGTGGTACAATCAAAAAGATACGAATCAGAAGCCGCTTTAAAAAATATTGAAACAGCCAGGTATACTACCAATATGCCCACTCTTGATGCCACTTACCAGGCGGGCGTGGGCACTGCCAATAACCTTACCGGTATATTTTATCCCACTGGCATTTTACCCATGAGCGGCCCTCCCTCCACGGAAAACCGGTACAGTCCGGCAATGGGAAGCGCCGCCAGCATTTTACTAAACTGGCAGGCCATTACGTTCGGGCAAAAAGGCGCCCAGGTTGCCATTTCCATAGCAGAAGCAAATTCAAAAAAGTCGGAGCTGGAGCAGGTATTATTCCAGCATAAAATAAATGTCATCAGCGCTTACCTCGATCTGTTACTGGCCAATGATATAGTTACCATTCAAAGCCATAATATCGAAAGGGTGCAGGCCAACCTGAAACAAAGCCGCGTGCTCTCGACCACCGGTATTAAACCAGGTGTAGACACTGCCTTATTTCTATCGGAATTATCAAAAGCCGCCGTTGACCTGCTGAATGCACAAAAGCGGTTACAGGTATCGCAATTATTACTGCAACAATTAATAGTAACAAAAAACTTACCCGCACCGGTTGATACATCTTTCCTCAACCAGCTACCAGTGGTGGTGACAGAAACCGATACTTCATTTTCAAAAGTACCTGTTATAAAAGCAGGACAAAGCCAGTTACTGGTAAGTCAATCCAAAGAACAGTTTTTAAAAAGATCTTTTCTCCCTAAAGTAAATGTCTGGGGAACCGGTTTTGCCCGCGGTTCCGGTTTTCAACCGGATAATTCAACTGTAAAAACCTGGGATGGCTTCCGGTTAAACCGCTTTAATTATGGCGCAGGCCTGCAACTGGTTTTTCCCATTATGAAATATGGCGAAGTGAAAAGGCAATTACAACAGCAACAGCTCCTTTCAAAAGCCGTTATGGAAAAAATTGAAGAAAACAAACAGGCGTTGACCACTCAACAAAATATAGCCACCACCACATTCAATAGCAGTATCGCAATTGCCAATCAAACACAACAGCAATTAAAAACAGGGCAATATGCATTTAAGGCCATGCAAACAAGATACAATACCGGACTGGCCAGTTTCCCGGACCTGATACAGGCCCAATATAATTTACTAAAAGCTGAACTGGATGTAAAGAGTGCCTATTGGGATGCCTGGAAGGCTTTATTGTTACAGGCCGTAGTGAAAGGCGATGAGCATATTTTCTTAAATGAAATCAAGTAATTAAAATGAACCGCTTAATACAGTTCGCCCTTCGCAGACCTATTACCATTATCGTGCTGGTTACAGGCATTGTTTTATTTTCCATTTTTGCCATTCGTAAATCGGCTATAGATATTTTTCCTACCACCAATGTGCCCACTATTTATGTGGCGCAAACCTACGGTGGATTGTCGCCACAACAAATGGAAGGTTTTGTAACTTCTTATTACGAATACCATTTTTTATACATCACCGGGATTAAAGCCGTGGAGAGCAAATCCATTCAGGGTTTATCGCTGCTCAAACTACAGTTTTATGAAGGCACCAATATGGCCGCCGCCATGGCTGAAGTAATTTCCTATGTAAACCGTTCGCGTTCATTTATGCCACCCGGCACCTTACCGCCATTTGTTATGCGCTACGATGCCGGATCGGTACCGGTAGGTCAATTGGTCTTTAGCAGCGAGG
The DNA here is from genome assembly GCF_045805085.1 of Niastella sp. Lineage (NCBI taxonomy): Bacteria > Pseudomonadati > Bacteroidota > Chitinophagia > Chitinophagales > Chitinophagaceae > Niastella > Niastella sp. Next base: position 8,669 of record NZ_JBJMLX010000140.1, on the reverse strand, counting down.
GCCGTTCTTTAAATGAAATTCAGGATCTGGCCTTATTCAAAGTACGGCCCATGTTTGCTGCCCTGCCCGGCGTTTCAGCGCCCCCACCCTATGGCGGTAACCAGCGAACCATTCTTATTAAAGCCGATCCCGAAAGATTAAGAAGCTATAATATTACCGCCGATGAGCTGGCTGCAGCCATTGCCAAAAACAACAGCATCCTGCCAGCGGGAAGCGTACGCATTGGCGACAAAGCCGTGATAACACCTTCCAATAGTGTAGTGGACAATTTCAAGGAACTGGAAACCAGTACCATCAAAAACGTAAATGGCGCCACCGTGCTGGTGAGGGATGTGGCCACCGTTGACAACGGCGCCGATATTACCACGGGTTATGCCCTCATCAATGGCAAACGCTCAGTTTATATTCCGGTAACAAAAAGAGCAGATGCCTCTACCTGGGATGTGGTGCAGGCCATAAAAAAAGCGCTGCCCGATATGCAGGCTTCCATTCCGGGCGATATAAAAGTATCTTATGAGTTTGATCAATCCGGTTATGTTATTAACTCCCTCAAAAGTTTATTATTCGAGGGTTTATTAGGCGCCCTGTTAACCGGCTTAATGGTCTTCTTATTTTTAAAAGATCTAAGAAGCGCCCTGGTAGTTATCATTAATATTCCGCTCGCGTTACTGACCTCCGTCGTATGCCTGTATTTAACCGGGCAATCAATTAATATAATGACATTGGGCGGTCTGGCGTTGTCGGTAGGTATTTTGGTGGATGAATCAACGGTGACCATTGAAAACATTCACCATCATCTTGAACTGGGTAAAGCAAGAGCCAGGGCCATATGGGATGCCTGTAGTGAAATTGCGGTGCCCAAACTATTGATCCTGTTTAGCATCCTGGCAGTTTTTGTTCCGGCCTTGTTTATGTCGGGAGTACCCCGTGCTATGTTTCAACCCCTGTCATTAGCGGTGGGTTTTGCCATGATCGCTTCGTTTTTATTATCGCAAACCCTGGTACCTGTTTTATCGAATTGGCTTATAAAAAAAGGGCAAACGGATACAGCAGATAAACTGGCAGGCCTGAAGAAAAACCTTGCCGGGAACATTACAAGATTCCAAAAAAGCAAAACAGTGGTGGCCCCGCTTGTAGTGATCGTATTGTTAGTGCTTGCCTTTGCAGGGTATAAAGGCAGCGGTACCGAAATTTTCCCAAAGGTAGACGCCGGGCAAATGCAGGTGCGTATACGCATGCCGCCGGGCACCAGGATCGAGCGCACGGAAGACGCCACCAAAAAATTATTGCAGCTTGTTGATTCCATAGTTGGCAAGGGTAACGTAGATATCAGTTCCGCTTTTGTGGGATTGCAGGCCCCCACCTATGCCATCAACTCCATTTTTCTATATACCAGCGGACCGCATGAATCTGTTATTAAAGTAAATCTTGCCAAAAACACCGGCATTGGTATAGAAAATTTAAAAGAACAATTACGCTCCGCTGTTGCCAAAAATATTCCGGGAGCAAAGCTCTCCTTTGAGCCCGCCGACCTGGTCGATCAGATCATGAGCCTGGGTTCCAACAACCCTATTGAAGTGCTAGTACAAGGCAAGAACCTGGCGCAAAGCCGGGACATTGCTGAAAAGCTGCAAGCATCATTAAATAATATTTCTTATTTACGGGATGTGCAGATCGCACAGCCGCTTGACTACCCTACCATTCAAATCAACTACGACAGAATAAGAACGGGGCAAATGGATTTATCCGTTGACCAGGCAGGCCGGTCTGTTACCGCGGGTACATCCTCCAGTCGCTTTATACAACCGGTGTACTGGCTCGATAAAGCATCAGGCAACGCCTACCAGGTGCAGGTTGAATACCCGCAACTGTCCATGAACAGCCCGGAACAGATTGAACAAATTCCTGTGGGTAAACATGGTGACAATACCGTATACCTGCGCGATATAGCAGACTGGAAAAAAGGCACCTCCATAGGTGAATACGACCGGATAAACCAACAACGCTTTATTACCGTAACGGCCAATATTCATAAACAGGATCTGGGCAAAGCTGTGGCAGATGTAAATAATGCCATAAAGAAACTGGGTGAAATGCCACAAGGGGTTAAAGTGTACCTCCGGGGCCAATCTGAAGTACTTGACCAAACCACTACAGAACTATCAATTGGTTTATTGCTGGCGGTGCTGGTGATCGTTTTAATGTTGGCCGCCTATTTTCAATCGTTCCGGTTAGCACTGGTGGTACTGTCGGCATTCCCGGGCGTGTTGGCCGGCGCCTTGTTTTTGATCTGGATAACAGGTAATACGCTCAACATTCAATCATTCATGGGTTGTATTATGGCCATAGGCGTAGCTGTTGCCAACTCTATTTTACTGGTATCAAATGCAGAGCAGATCCGCATCAGCCAGACAAGCGGAGGTTTGATAGGCGTACAGGCCGCCACCAATCGTTTACGCCCCATTTTAATGACAAGCGTTGCCATGATCGCCGGTATGATGCCAATGGCATTGGGATTAGGCGAAAGCGGCAAACAAACAGCGCCGCTTGCCATCGCCGTTATAGGCGGATTATTGTTCAGCACGTTTATCAGCTTATGGCTGGTTCCATTGATATATGATCTTATAATTGGTCAAAAAAGACCTTCCAATACATCACTTGACCCCAATGATGAAAACTCCCTTTATTATGACAAGGCAATCTAATTACATATTAAACGTTCGCCTTTTTACCTGCTGCTTTTTAATAGGAAGCTTAATTGCCTGTAATGAAAACCAGGAAAAGGCGCCCGGCAAAAATCAGGAAGCAGCAAAGGCTGATACCGTTAAAGTATTTCTGCTTACAGCCGATTCTGCCCAAAAAACCATTTCGTTACCGGGAGAACTGTTGCCAAACGAAAATGCGCAGATCCGGGCTAAGGTGCAGGGGTATATTCGGAAGCTGAATGTAGATATAGGATCCCGGGTAAAAAAAGGACAGGTACTGGCCCTGATAGATGCCCCGGAGATCAATACGCGTGTACAGGAATTGAATGAGAAAGTAAGAGCCGCCAGATCGAGGTATGCATCCAGCAAAGATTATTTCGACCGGATAAACGAGGCATCAAATGCCGATGGGGTGATAGCCCCCAGTGAATTGCAACGAACGAAAAACCAGATGATGGCTGACAGCTCTGAATACAATGCAGCTGTTTTTGCAGCCTCCTCCTACCGGCAGATCGGCGGTTACCTGGCTATTCTCGCGCCTTACAATGGCATCATCACCAAACGTACCATCAATGTAGGTTCCTTTGTAGGCAACCCGAATGAACAGCCTTTATTTGAATTACAGGATAATTCATTACTCCGGTTACAGGTACCGGTACCTGAAGTGTACACCGGTGCTGTTTTATTGAATAATTCTGCCGAGTTAACCACCCGCTCACAGCCCGATAAAAAGTTCAAAGCTACCCTGGTGCGGGCTTCCGGTAATATCGATAATCAAAGCCGCAGTGAACTGTGGGAGTTTGCCATTCCCAATACAACCGGGGAATTAAAAGCAGGCAGTTACAGTGATGTAAAGATGCGTTTCCTTCGATCAAAACCATCTATGATCGTGCCCACTTCCGCCGTGGTTACCACCCTGGAGAAAAAATTTGTAATTAAAGTATCAAACAATACTACCCAATGGATCGATGTGCGTGCAGGCTTTAATATGGGTGATAAACAGGAGATCTTTGGCGATCTGAACCCGGGTGATACGTTGGTACTGAAAGGAAATGAAGAATTAAAACCCGGTACAACAGTAATTACTAAATTAGATAAAAAATAATCACATAAAAACCAGGTGAGTCATGCAGGCAGCCTATAAATTAAAAGACCTCGTTCTTTATTTTCTAAAGCTGGGCGCTATAGGCTTTGGTGGTCCTGTAGCATTGGTAGGTTATATGCATCGCGACCTGGTTGAAAACCGTAAATGGATCACGGAAGAAGATTACAAAGAAGGATTGGCGCTTGCTCAATTAGCGCCAGGCCCATTGGCTGCTCAATTGTCCATATACCTTGGCTATGTACACTATAGGATCATGGGCGCAACGCTCGTTGGTCTTGCATTTGTATTGCCTTCTTTCCTGATGGTCTTAGGCATCGGGTATGCTTATGTAAAAGCAGGTGGATTGCCCTGGATGCAGGCTGTTTTTTATGGGATCGGCGCTGCTGTCATTGGCATCATTGCCATCAGCAGTTACAAGCTGTCTAAAAAAAGCCTGGGAAAGAATTGGTTACTGTGGGGAATCGCAGTAGTGCTGGCTATTGCTACATTTGTAACTGAAAGAGAAATTTTATGGTTGATCCTGGCGAGTGGAGCAGTTACCTGGCTGTATAGCGCATCAGCGAAAACAAAGAGCAAGGCGTTATTTATTTCACCGGTCTTACTTCAGATAACAACCAGTGTCGACCTGAATGAAAAACTAACGCAGATCGGCTGGTTCTTTTTCAAAGCCGGCGCATTTGTATTTGGCAGTGGCCTTGCTATAGTACCCTTCTTATATGGGGGCGTAGTAAAAGAATACCAGTGGTTGGATGATCAACAGTTCCTCGATGCCGTAGCGGTGGCTATGATCACTCCTGGTCCTGTTGTAATTACCGTAGGCTTTATCGGTTATTTGGTGGCAGGATTCCCCGGCGCCTGTGTGGCGGCCCTTGCTACTTTTTTACCTTGTTACCTGTTTACCGTTATTCCGGCTCCTTATTTCAAGAAATATGGCAAACATCCTTCCATAAAAGCTTTTGTTGATGGCGTTACTGCTGCCGCTGTTGGGGCTATTGGCGGGGCGGTACTTGTTTTAGGTAAAAGACAGATCACTGATGTTACCTCAGCTATGATCGCCCTGGTTACGATCGTGGTTCTCTTAAAATTTAAAAAAGTGCAGGAACCTGTCATTATAGTTATTGCAGCACTGCTGGGCCTGTTGATTAAAAGCAAGTTGTAATTAAAAAGCACTTACAAAGTTTCTCCAAAATCAGGATCTACTTTAGTGTTCCTCGTGGTGGCCTGCTTTCAAGCGATACATTCAGCTTTTGTAATTTTAAAACAGACAAACATGAAACGATTTTTTGTTTTACTGACTGTTCCGCTTCTCTACATGGCATGTAAGCAGGCAAACTCTCAAACCCAAAATAACGCTGCGGATACCGCTTCTTCTGCCAGGTCTAAAAGCAACGTAATTGGATGCCCTCCTGGAAGCAAGCTCGACATAGCCAAAATTGAACAAATAACAGGCATGAAGGGGATGGAAAAAAATGGAGAATATAAGATCACTGTTCCACAAAATGACCTCAAAATTGTGGTAGACGGATTTAAAATAATTCCACCCATGGGTTTAGGAAGCTGGGCTGCCTTTACCCCTTGCGGAGACAGTGCTATGGTGATGGGCGATATTATTTTAACTGAAACCGATTTAAAACCGGTTCAACAGGAAGTGATAAAACAGGGATTCGCCATTACAGCAATACATAACCATTTTGTACGTAACCGGCCCAATGTAATGTATATGCACATCGATAAAACATCGGATATTACTACTTTGTCAAACGGCGTAAAAGCCATATTCAATAAAGTAAAAGAAGTAAGGGGTAAAGACCCGAAAGAAGGGAAAGCCGATAGTGTGACAAGCTCTCTCAACATTGCACAACTTGATTCGATTATAGGTTCTAAAGGTGAAATGAGTAAAGGAGTATATAAGTATACTATTGGCCGGCCAGATGTTCAGTTAGTGGAACATGGTATACCTGTGAGCACTTTCATGGGATTCAATACCTGGGCCGCCTGGCAGGGCACACCTGCAAGAGCGGCAGTTGCCGGCGATTTTACCATGCTGGAAAACGAAGTAGGACCAGTTATTAAAGCACTGGTTGAAAACGGTATTGAAGTGGTCGCCGTGCACAATCACATGGTGCATGAAGATCCACGCATTTTCTTCCTGCATTATTGGGGTGTTGGTAATGCAGAACAACTGGCTAAAGGGTTAAAAGCTGCGTTGGATCAAACCGATAAAGGAAAGGCGGTCATGAAGATGTAGAGCCTGCATGTATCATATTGGCGGCGTAAACTGGGTCAGGTCATAAATACCTAATTGCTTTTCAATATCGGCCACCTTACCAACCATGGTATCAAAGCCATCTTTCCCAAACAGTTTTTGTTCGTTCTTTTCAAACTCTTCGCCCAACGAATCGTATTCGTTACCGGAAACGATCTTTCTAAACGCCGGGAACAACACCGTATCTTCCCGGGCTTCATGCGGGCGGTACATTACATTAAAGGCAGTAAGCGCATCGATCAGCTGCTTACTATCACCTTCGGTTACAGGTGAGGTTTTTGACAAATGGATGATCTTGTCGGTAAGTGTTCTGCCAGCCTGGTGTTGTTGTAACAGGATGTTTACCAGATCGGTCAACTGGTTTGCTTTTTTAAAGCGTGGAAACAGATAATTCTCTTCCTGCTTCTCATGATAGTCTTCCACAAACTGGCGGACTATTGCTGCGGAGCTTGCAACGGCGGTCATGGGAAAAGCGGCTTTATTAACCAGTTGCATCCGGCAATGATCATAAATCAGTAAGATCCGGTTCAGCAGGCCGTGTTCCTGCATCAGGTCTTCCGGTGGTGAAACCTCCTGCCCTTCCTCTTCCCCTTCCTTACAGGAAGGAATCAGATTCAAAGCAAAAGAGCCGGCAACAGTTATTAAACCGGTCTTGATGAATTTCTTTCTGTTATACAGATCTTCATGCTCCATTTTTTACAGCATTTAAAAATGAATAGAATTAATAAGACAAGACTATTGTTGGGAAGCCGGTTCAAATAACTCAATCAAATTACCTGAAGGATCTTCGAGTAAAACCTGTTTGCCGCCCACACCGGTTACAATATTGTTGCGGAAAGTGGCCCCTGCTTCTTTCAATTTTTCATATACCCGCTCAATATTTTTCACTTGTACCTGAAAGCGGTTCCAGCCACCCGGAGCGGGTATAGAACCATCTGGCATTGACTGCCCTGCCCCACCAGCCCCGGGTTGGTTAATGAATAATTGCAGATCGCCCAATGTTAAATGGGCAAAAGCACCTTTTACCTGCATTCTTACCTCAAAACCCAGCAGGCGGGTATAAAAAGCAACAGAAGACTCTATATCCTTAACAATATAACGAATAGCTACCACCTGTTTGGTGGTTGTAGATTGCGGTTCCATACCTTTTAAATTTTATTTGGTATGATGTGGTAATAAACTGCCTAAAGCTAATGCAAATTAACAGCCAGGGTACTCTCGGTTTATGCCGGCACATTAATAATTGCCGCAATATTTCAGCGATAAAAATATTTTAAAAACTTACAGCTGCAGAAAAAGTAACTGCGGTATTAGTGCCGGTAGCACTTTCATCAGATCTTTGAAAAATATCATCTTTACTATTTAGTAGCCTTCCTTCCAGCCGAAGCGCCATGTTCTTTGCGGGCAGATAATCAATATTAGCTGAATAGCCCCATGTTTTAAATCCATTTGGCGAGCCAGTACTGATAATTACGCCATGCTCATCACTATAATATTCACCGCGAACAGCAAACGCCCATTGTTCAACCGGTGTAAACCGCAGAATGGCTACCGGTGAATACCAGGTATTCATTTTACTTTCTCCCTTTTTTACCTGTTCCTGCCCAATATCAAAACCAAGCGTTATTCCAAATTCATTGGTTAGTTGCATTATTCCATACAAGTTATGAAAATATCGCCAAAGCCGGGCGCTGTCGGGCTTATCAGTTCCCAAAAAGGTACTATAATTTAATGTTACATGATCTGTTGGTTTACATTGAACCTGGGTACCCTAGCTCATCAATGAATTACCGCCTAACCGTTGAATGCGTTGCCAGCCGTTCAATGCCATGGCGCTGAATAACCACTTGTTATTATCCGTTATATATGAAAGTTTGGTCCCGCTTTCATAATAAGGAGTATTATCGGCCAACAGACTTCTTGTTAACGTCCAGCAATCTTTACTTATAGCGCTTTCAAAACCAATATGTGAAGACATGATACCCATGTCGAGCCAAAAATTCTTGGAGCGGCTAAGCTTATAACCCACATTAGCCTCATAGATATTTTTTAAAACACCAGGTTCCGCTGCATAGTTTGCATTCATGTAAGTACCAATTCCCAGTGCAACATTTGCTCTTATCCGATCAGCAGTGTAATTAGCTTTAACAAAAGCAAGATTTACATTAAACTCATTACTCCGGTTATGGCTGTAAATAAACCCAGGCCGGTTGTTGTCTTTTGGTTTGGAGAGATCATAACTGTAATAGGCCTCTGCATATCCGCTAAAGGTTACCTGGCCTTTATTAACATCATGCGTAGTTGTATCCTGCGCCATTCCGGCAGCTGTAAGCAATACAGCTATACCTGTTAAAATTCTTTTCATCCCGTTGTTTTTTAGTTATCTGAGACCTGATCGCCAAGGACATGCCATTGTTCCTGAAAGTAATGCATGCCCCGTACAATGTTAATTCACATCGGGTTATGAATCAAATCCTGGGAACTATCCCCATCATTATAAAAAAAACATTCCAAAATGAAAGGGTGGGTTATCAAAACGATATGCCTTTGCAAAAAAATTATTTGGCTTTTACTTTATTAATCGTAATATTGC
>NZ_JBJMLX010000139.1:0-3899 GCF_045805085.1 Niastella sp. | reverse complement strand
ATGATGGAGACTACATACACATTCAGCATATTGCCTTATGATCCATCCCGGGTCGATTTCAGGTATACATCTTTCAACGGTTCCAGCAACAGGGTGGGAAACATTTGCATTTTCTTCATTTCCGTGCCATTCCATTTATTCAGGAAGGCCGGGAATTTCTTTTGCAATGACTGGGCGCCAGCGCCGGGTTTAAGCAGTACGAAGGTAAGAGGGCCATAGTTTCCCCATTCATCATTGATCCCTTTTGCCCAGTACTGCGTGACGGTGCTCATTGACAGCACTACCTCGGTTTTTATGAGCGTGTTTTCGGGCATGTCTTTCATGACGCCGGTAATCATTGCAGGCCTTCCTTCTCCGGTTATCAATAACGTTTGACCCATGGGGTCTTCTTTACCAAAGTATTTTTTAGCCGCGGTTTCTGATAACACAATACTAAAAGGTTGTGTTAGTGCAGTACGTGCATTGCCTTTCAGCAATGGGAAGTTAAATATGTTGAAGAAGGCCGAGTCGGCCCAAATGGCGCCATTTTCGTTGTACTTGATATCGCCTTTTCGTACGAGCAAATTATCATAGTTTACCCGGGTAAACGCTTCTACTTCGGGCAGGTCAAATTGCAGGTGTGGCCCTACCGCCCAGGCCGGCCCGCTGGGATAAACGGTTTCCGAAGGTGTTTTCAGATCGGTTACCATCCGGTAAATGCGATCGGCTTTGGGATGAAATGTATCGTAACTCATTTCAAACCGTACATACAGGAATATGAGCAGGCAGGCCGTCATACCCACGGTTAACCCCATAATATTGATAAAGGAGAAAACCCGGTGACGCCACAGGTTCCTGAATGCGATCTTGAAATAATTCTTTAGCATATGTTGGGTCTTGTTACGTGAATGGTCAATTTATCTCTCCTAAGCTTCTTCTTCCTTGTTAACTCGTCAACTTGTTAACTGGTCAACTTACTACTCATTTCTCAAGGCTTTCACCGGATTGGCCATCGCTGCCTTTATGGCCTGCACACTTACGGTGGTAACGGCTACCAGCATGGCAAAGCCGCCGGTTAGTGCAAATATCTGCCAGGTAATATTTATCCGCCAGGCATAAGCCTGCAACCAGTTGTGCATGATATACCAGGCGAGGGGAGTAGCTATGATCAACGCTACCGTTATCAACTTTACAAAATCTTTCGACAACAAGCCAACTACCTGGGTTACAGTTGCACCCAATACTTTACGGATGCCAATCTCTTTCGTCCGGTTCAGAGCAGCAAGGGCAGCCAGTCCGAACAAACCCAAACAGGCAAGGAAAATGGAGATGCCACCAGCCCAGCTGGCGATGGAGCTCCAACGGGTCTCATTTTTATAAAAGTTGTCGAATTTCTCGTCTACAAAACTGTATTCAAAGGGGGCATCGGGCACCAGTTTCTTCCAGGTGTTGTTCAATAAGGCAAGCTTACTGCCCGGGTCACCTGCCTGCAGGCGTACAAAAATGCGTGATGCCTGCAATGCTGAGGGCCGGTAAAATAGTTGTGGCCGTACTTTTTTGGTCAGGTCTTCGAAATTGAAATTACGCGTAACGCCAATGATCGTTTTGGTGCGCTGGTTTCCTTTTGCATTCAATAGTTGTGCGCCTATTGCTTTTTCGGGCGTGGTGCCTAGTATATTTTGTACCAGGGCTTCGTTCACGATCACTGCATCGACGGTGTCTGATGACATGGCCGGGTTGAAGTTGCGGCCTGCTATCAGTTGCATGCCCATAGTATTTAAATAATTATAATCACCGGGGTATTGAATAACGCCCTGTAAATCGCCTTTATAATCCCGAAAACCGGCGCCCATTTGTCCTTCCCCTGCGCCAAGACCCATTTCTGATGCCGTTACGCCTAAAATGCCTGTACTGTTCTGGATGGCTTGCTTATATAAAGGGTATATTTTTTTGTCGATGTGTCCGGTATTGATCATGACCAGGTTCTCTTTATTGAGCCCAATATTTTTGGTGCGCATGTAAGCGATCTGTTGCAGCATGATAATGGTGGAAATGATTAACCCAATCGATAATACAAACTGCAGGGTAACAAGTGAACGGGTAAACAGGTTGGAACCGCCGATGCGGATGTTCTTTTTTAATACTTCTATTGGTTTGAAGGAAGACAATACAAGCGCGGGGTAACTACCTGCCAGTAAGGCTACCAAAATGGTAAGGCCAATTAACAGCCAAACTAATTCAGGAAAACGGCTGAGTGAAAAAGTTAATTCCCGGTCTGCCAGTTGATTGAAGAATGGTAATAGCAGAGACGCCAGCAGCAGGCCCGTAACGGCGGAGAACACACTTAACAGAAAGGATTCCGCCAGGAACTGCCCAATAAGTTGTTTACGCTGGCTGCCCATTACTTTACGCACGCCTATTTCTTTTGCGCGGCCCGCCGAACGGCCAATGGCCAAAGTAGTAAAGTTGATACAGGCTATTAGCAATACAGCCCCTGCGATGGTGATCAGGATCCAGATATTTTTGGGATCGTTACCGCCACCGATCTTCGGATTCATATGTATATCCCGCATCGGTTGCAACCTGAAGCTGTTCGGGGTTTTTTCATTTGCTGCTTTTGTTATTTTGTGCTGGTATTCTTCCGGATAATATTTCCTTCTGAACAGATCAAGGCGATCTTGTTCACTGGCCAGCCGGCTGCCAGGTTTCAACAGCACGAATGCCTGGATGCCGATGGTCATATACCAATCTGTACTGCTTTGCTGCACCATAGGATCGTTGGTGATATGCTCAAAGCTGCCCAGCAGATCGAACTTTACCGAAGAGTTGGCCGGGATATCTTCCGCTACACCGCTGATGGTAAATAGTTCAAAAGCGGTATCGGTTTTTAGTTCCAGTGTTTTGCCCACTACATTGACAGTACCAAAATATTGCAGGGCTTTTTCTTTGGTTATTACAACCTGGTTGGGTTGTTGTAAAGCCGTTTTGGTATTGCCATATACAAGAGGAAACGTAAATACGTAAAAGAAAGCCGTATCGGCATAAGTGATACTGGTATGAAATATTTTATTGTCTGCTTTTACAAAACAGCCATTGTCTTTTAACCGTACGGCATAGGCTACATCCTCGGGAAAATCACGTTTCATGGCTGCCGCAGCAGGGGTATAGGCCCCGCCATCTCCACCGGGTTCCCGTTTTCCGCCCTGCCACCATTCAACAATGCGGTAGATGCGACCGGCGTTCGCATGAAACCGGTCGTAACTGAATTCATGCACGGCATATAACAGGAATAAACTAAAGCAGGCGATGCCAACAGACAAACCAAAGATGTTGATGCCTGACAACACTTTCTGCTGCGCCAGGTTGCGAAAAGCGATCCTGATGTACTGTTTTATCATGGCAACGATGAGGTTTAACATCGCCTTACTGCAAGGGATGGTGAACAGATAAAAGAAGCGATAAACTATATGGAACCTACTACACCATGATGTTCTCTAACACAGTTTGTCCGTCGAGCATGCGAATAATGCGATGGCTGTACCGGGCATCGTGTTCACTGTGAGTAACCATGATGATGGTAGTGCCCTGTTCGTTCAGATCGGTTAACAGGGCCATTACTTCATTACCATTGCTACTATCGAGGTTACCTGTAGGCTCATCCGCCAGTATCAGTTTGGGGTTGTTTACCACGGCGCGGGCCACGGCTACACGTTGTTGCTGACCACCACTCAATTGTTGGGGGTAGTGATTGCGGCGATGCATGATCTGCATTTTATCGAGCACTTCTTCCACGCGTTTTTTTCGATCGACTGATTTAACGCCGGTATATATCAAAGGCAATTCCACGTTTTCGAATACGGTCAACTCGTCTATCAGGTTAAAGCTTTGAAAAACGAACCCGATATTATGTTTACGCAGGT
>NZ_JBJMLX010000138.1:0-3095 GCF_045805085.1 Niastella sp. | reverse complement strand
CTCTGTGCATTATTACAATACGGAAGAAGAAATTGAAGTGGTATGCCGGGAATTACGAACTTTATTGTTATAAAATTACTTTAACCAGCCACTGTCTTATCTAAATAAGCATTAGCATTATGCGAAAGGGCGGTTTCCGGAAGCCATTGCCACCAGATACCAAGATCTCTTTTAATAATATTATAATAAAATGCAGGCAACTCTTGTGTTTCCCCATCAAAGTATTTTCTGAAATTTTTGTCATTCAGCAGGTTCTGCCGGATCTGCCGGTAAAATTTCAATCGCCCCCACCCTTCTGAAGAAATGGCCCGCATCAAATTCATCCATTTGGTTGCCATACCATGTGTATGCATGAAGCGGCGATATATTGCCTTTGCGGAAAATGCATAATCAGTTACATCGATCACCTTATCATAAAAATCTACCCAGTCATAATTTTTGGGTTTAATATTCATCGCCAGGTGATTGTTGAGAAAGTGAAAAGGAAATGGTAAAACCCGCCCTTGTTTTTGATACTCCAGGTTCAAGGGCGCCGCTTCACCAAATGCGGTTAGCAGAGAAAAACCCGGGAAGGCATTCGGCGATTGATCTATGAATCTTTTGGTAAGCTCAAATGGTTCGGTACCGGAATCACTATCGAGTCCCAACACAAAATTAGTTTGCACGTATGGCACATAACGAAATATAGTGTTAACGTGCTCAGATACCTGGTTCACTTTTTCAACTCCTGTAATATGTGATGCCTTTGATTTATTGCCTAAGTCGTACCATGACTCAATACCAGGCAACAAGGCAATAAAACCATTCTTTTGTAAAAGGTCCAGGTGTTTAACTGTAAGAACTGACAAACTGCTTTCTGCAATAAAATTAAAGCTTTTAGGCGGACCAGCAGAAGCAATTGCGTCCATATTATCTTCAAACCGTATCCCAAAATTCGGATCATGGAAGGCTATCCAGGGCTTTTTATACTTAGTACGTAAAAACTGAAGATCTGATCTGATGGTTTGAAAATCCAATGGCTGGTAAGGCACTGTTGAATCTATACAAAACGAGCAGGTGTAAGGACAGCCCACACTGCCAAGCATAGGCACTATCTGAAGAAAAGGAGCTTTTTTTAAAGTAGGCTCTATAAATTTCCAGCGCTCCTGTACCCCACAAAAAACAGCCGGTTGTTTACCGGCGCTTAATTGTATTCCTACTGGTCGCTGCGGAGCGCAGTTATTTAAAATGTCTGAGATGATAGACCGGCTGGTAAAACCCAGTACGTAATCAAAATAAAGCGCCGCATCATCAGGGTAACACCGGGCATGCGGCCCTCCCAACACCGTTACGGCCCCCTGCTTACGATAATAATTACTCAGCGCATAAGCCAGCAGGGCAGCCTGAGTAAAAGCGCTGATAAATACCAGGTCTACTTCTTTCGGCAATTCTTTGGTGAGGTCTTCATAACCGGTATAGCAGATCATTGTCACTTCATGTCCTTCCTGTTCGCACCAGGTAGCTATTACCTGAGGCATGATACTAGCCAGGTTAGCATGCATGATCTTAGCCCATAAAGTGTTGGCAGGGCCTTTACTTACGAGGTCAATCAACCCAATTTTAAGTGGTGGCATAACGATGGCTACATCTGGTACTTATCCAAAGATGTTCAATATGATACAGTTAATAACAAGCAATCCTCGATTCAAATGAAGAGAGGTCTTTACCACCTGTTCTTATTATAACCACCTCCTCCTCTGTCATTGCGGGATGAAAAGTTTTTACGTGCGGGTTTGTCTTCTTTGGGCCTTGCTTCCATAACCTTTATGGCTCTGCCTTCAACCATGGCCTGGTCAAGTTCTGCTATAGCTTTTTTGGCTGCTGCATCATCGGGCATTTCAACAAAACCAAAACCACGCGACTTGCCGGTTTCTCTGTCTGTTATAATTTTTGCTGAAGTTATTTCGCCATAAGGGGCGAAAAAATCTTTCAGATCTTCATCCTGTACATTGAAACCTAAATTTGAAACGTAAATGTTCATTGCTCACAATTGAATAATTAAAATAATCTCTGAGAAAGGCAACCAGTAAGACTAATGAAAATGCAGAACCAGCAATTCAATTAATGATTACTAATGCAAGGCTCAAAATTTACATACCTAAGGTAACGTTTTCTAATGGAACTGATTGTTATTTTAGTTTTCTATCGGTTTTTAACCGGGTTTTACCCGTTTCACCGTTATATAGTTTTAAATCAGCGGGTTAAGCTTATACATTTTTCAACTCCGGTTTTCCGACCTAGACATAGGGTTATTTTGGTTCCCAGAACCCTTTTAGCCAGGCAAAAAGGAGCGCCTTTGCGTTTATTACACTCAATCACGACCGCGTTACTATTTAATCAGTTTTACTAACGGCTTTCCTTTCTCAACAATATAAGTAGCCAGCTCGGCGCCATTGGTTTTGCCAACGTTTTTGGCGGAGTGGGGCGTTCCGGCCGGAATGAATAACACCTCACCTGCCTTGAGCGTTACCGGCGGTTTGCCTTCCAGCTGGTATTGCAGCTCGCCTTCCAATACATATACGATCTCCTCACCCGGATGGCTATGTTTAGCAGCTAATACACCCGGGGCTATGTCAACACGAACCTGTACCATTTCACGTCCGGGTATACTGAGATCGTGTTGTTGTAAATCTGTACGTTTAACGCCCGATTGCTGTGCAAAGGCTGAACCTGTAATGGCAAATACAGAAAGTATAAGAGTAGCGATGCTGCTGGTAAGCATATTTCTTTTCATTTTCTTGTTTTTTGTAAATGTACAGTCAACAGGCAGTTCTTACCATCAGCTATCTGGTGGAGTAGGCAAATTGGCGTCCAAAGTGGACGCTTTTGAAGCGAAATTGCAATGGTGAAGGCATTACATCGCCAATGTGTTGTGACGAAGTCGTAATTTATTTCAATGGGATCAATTGCACAGCTCGATCGAGGCCTGATGGCTGCACTTTCCAGTTGCCGGCATCGAAGTCCTTATAATTGATGTTCACAAAATTTATCTCGTGGTAATTGCGCCATACTTCACCCTTGCGGTCCATATCGCGGATGCGATTGGCCATCAGGTT
>NZ_JBJMLX010000137.1:0-5455 GCF_045805085.1 Niastella sp. | reverse complement strand
GATATCCTGGTCACCGTTTTTACCGACCCCAGCTGGACACCCCTGTTTGTGTCTGTAAAAGGACTGGTTACCGAAGTGGGCGGACTAATGACCCACGGGGCCGTAATAGCCCGGGAATATGGCTTACCCGCAGTGGTGGGGGTTGAAAATGCTACCCGGCTGATTAAGGACGGGCAACGCATCCGGGTAAATGGAACGGATGGTTATATTATTGTACTTCAATAACGGCGTGGCGGATGGTGGCCGGGTAGCCGCCCTCATGTCCGTGCCGGGAAGAATCGATAGTGCCCCGGATTAAAACAGTGCGATTGCTCAGAGTGTCACAACCAATCCCCGATTTGGAGCGCCTGGCCTCCACCCAAATGCGCCCCGTCCAATCGTATGATTTATTATCCGAAACTGTTTGGATTACAGGCTGAACAGCAGTATGTTCAAAACCACAAACGTAATAGCCCCGGATCTCTACTTTTTTATGCTGGTAACTGCCAATAGAATCCAGTAAGTGTTCCAACGGAACTTTGGAATATTCGCTTTGTAAATTTTTAGCATGGCTACAGGCTTGCAGCAATAACAGGCATGGGATCAATGCCCTGGATATTAAGGATTTCATGATTAAAGGATACGATTAAATTTCCGCTATAATACACATTTTTCAGCAAGGAGCAAATGGGAGCTATACCGGGAAATTCACGGTTTTTTGCATAAAATGCACGTCTGGCGTAGGTTTTCTATCGCTTTTGTTGTAATTTACTTTAAATGATTGCTCACCAAAACAATGCCGTATGAATAAAAAAGTGGCCGATGTTCTGCTTCGCAAAGGAAGCAATATTACAACTGTTACCCCAGGCACAACAGTACTGGAAGCGCTCCATATCATGGCCGATCAGAATATCGGTTCCGTGATGGTTTTAGAAGATGGCCACTACCTGGGCATTGTTACAGAACGTGATTATTCGCGCAAGGTAGTTCTCAAGGGAAAATCTTCTACCGACACAAAAGTATCGGAGATAATGTCTAACGATCTGCCGCGTGTTACTGCACACGATTCTGTTGACTATTGCATGCAGTTAATGTCCGACAGAAACATCCGTTACCTGCCCGTTTTTGACGAGAACCAGGTAACCGGTATTATTTCCATCAATGATGTGGTAAAAGAAACCATCCTGTCACAACAGGAAACCATCACCCAGTTAAAAGACTACCTGCACTCAAGTTTATAAACAGCAGGCACCTTAGTTAAAAAGCTCCCCTGGTATACCAGAGGAGCTTTTTTATTATTGAATGAATTTTTTGGCAGAAGGCAGAGGGCAGAAGGCAGAGATAAATACAACCTCGCGATATTATTCAACCTGTCAACCTTTCAACTTCAAACTTTGAACTTAAAACTTTGAACCTTACTCCTCACTTTCTTTTTCAGTAACAACCACCAGATCATCCACCGAAACCGTAATAGGCATCAGCCCTAACTGAACTACCGCTTTTTTTCCACGCAACTCCTTCACCTCCCCTACCTGGTGGTTCTTTTTCATCAGTACTTTATCGCCTACCTGTACTTCACCACCCACTTCATCATATTTTGAATTGAGCTTTTTCTTTACCTTCTCCGTAACCTGTTTTTGGTGTTGCCTGAACAACAACGCATGCATTTGTTTTATCAGGTCTTTTTTATCTTCCTGCGACTCGGCTTTCTTCCAGTCAAACACCAGTTGTTTCAGCTTGCGTTCCATATCCTTCAGAAAAGCGATGCGGTCTTCGGTGATGCGGTTCTGCTGCTTCAACAGTTCTACCTGCTGCTCGTGCCGTTCTTTATTGATCACCTGCTGCATTTCCTTATGCAGCTTTTCATTGTCTTTTATCAACTTCGACAGTTCCTTTTCCTTTTTCTCAATCTCCCGCTGATCCTGCTCGGCACGGTTCAACAGTTTATCAAGGCGGAAATGGTCATCATCCACCAGGCTGCGCGCCCGGTCAATCAACCGTTTATCTAGTCCAATGCGTTCAGCAATAGAAAATGTATACGAACTACCGGGTTTACCTACCGCCAGTTTATACAAAGGCATCAGCGTCTTTTCATCAAAAGCCATAGCGCCGTTGATAATGCCGGGTGTTTTATTGGCCATCACCTTTAGGTTCAGGTAGTGGGTGGTAACAATACCCATAGCATGTTTATGACCCAGTTCTTCCATAATCACCTCGGCAAAAGCGCCGCCCAGGTTGGGGTCACTACCACTACCCAGCTCATCGATAAAGAACAGGGTTTTACCATTGGCATTTTCAATAAAATGCTTCATGTGTAACAGGTGCGAACTATAGGTACTCAATGCGAACTCGATGCTCTGCGTATCACCAATATGGATCATGAGCTGTTTAAAGATACCAAACACCGAATTGGGATGGGCAGGTACCAGCAAACCACTTTGTATCATTAATTGCGACAACCCTACCGTTTTCATAGTAACGGTTTTACCTCCCGCGTTAGGTCCTGAGATAACCAGGATACGTCTTTTTTCATCGAGCATCACATCAACCGGGATGGTTGTTTTCTTCGATTTCTGGTGATACAGGTATAACAGGGGGTGATAAGCCTGTATCAACTCCACATGCGCTTTATCCTGCAACATGGGGAAGTTACCATTCATATCAAGCGCCAGTTTTGCCTTGGCGTATATAAAATCGTATTCACCCAATACCTGGTGCCAGGTTTTCAGCAAGGGAGCGTACATCGACAATTTGGCCGTGAGCTGTTGCAGAATGCGGTACACTTCACGACGTTCATCATTTTCCAGCGAATAGATCTCATTGTTCAGTTCGATGGTTTCTTCCGGTTCAATATAGGACGTACGACGGGTATCACTTTCTCCATGGAGAATACCTTTTACCTGCCGCTTTTGTTCAGCCACAATGGCTACCACGCGGCGGCCGTTCAGAAAGGCCTCATCGATATCTGCCGTATAACCAGCCTTGCTTAATTTTTGAACGATCTTGTCGAACAGGCGGCGCAGCTCCATACGTTTCCGGTACAGACTGCTGCGAATGCGCGCCAGGTCTTCTGAGGCATTGTCTTTCACTTCACCGTTTTCAAGCAACACATCATCTATCAGTTCCATGATCACCTTTTCGTAATAGGTGTCACCGATCACTTTTACGAGTGCAGGATAGGCCAGCCGTCGGTCAGCATCGAACCAGCGAAAAATGTTTGAAATGCTTTCCGCCAGTTTACGTATCAATATAAACTGTTCACCGGTAAGCATAGCGCCGCTAATGCCCAGTAATCGTAATTCTTTGGCCAGGTTCAGCACGTAATCATTAGGGAAATACATGCTGTGCTCTATCAGTAATTTGTATTCGTGGCTTTGTTGTAACTCCAGCTCAATAAACTCTTTGCGGGTATGAATGCGCAGGTCCTGCGATTTGCTTTTGGCATACTCCGTTTTACAATGCTCTTCCAGCAGTGCCTTAACTTTATCAAACTCCAGTTGTGATAACGCCGATTCAGGAAAAAACTTCATATAATTAACTCTTCTCGAACCGGCAAAGGTACTATAGTTTTTTGGATGTGGGTAATGTACGCAGTATTATCTGGCCCCGGATGGCCTATGCGCCGCTGGGAGCGGGCTTTTTTACAATTTGTATAAAGAAATATATCAGAAAAATAATCTGCACCAGTAAACAACCTTCTGCGCACGCCACTTTCAATTGATTTCTAAACATCAATGCATCCAGGTCGGCAGTGGTAAAATTACCGGCGGCAGAACCACCTTTCACAAATCCTAAACCAATAAAAACGCCAAACAATAAAAGGGTCAGCGTGATGTACGTAAGAGCAAATTTTTTATTTACCACCTGGTGCCGGCGCCGGATCAATTTAAAAAGAAAAATTACCACCAGCAGCCATGCCGCAAAACTCCCCGCACTATGGGAATTGACAATGATATAATAAGTATCATTGAACTCAATGGCGTTTGACATAGCTCCATACTTCGATGCACTTAAAAACAGCAAAATAAGCACCGGCCAAAACAGGATATTCTCGATCTTTTTCATAATTGCTTCATATAGCGGGGCATAATATTACTACAGTCAATTCGATCCTACAACCCATTCCAATATATTTATTTAAAATAATATACAATATTTACCCGGTTCTCCTGTTTAAACCTTCTAATCAATACCGGGTCTGAACTACAAACCAATTGCACAATAAATGAAGCATCTTTTACCCGCCCTGCTTATTCTTTTAGCATCCGGCACGTTGAAAGCACAGGATTCAACCGGTTTACCCGGCGATAATTTCAGTTTACAGGGCGCCCTCGACCTGTTTAAAAAAGCAGGTTCACCCGAAGAATTTGAAAAATTGCTCAACTCTGCAGATAGCAAAGTAAACAACCTCGATCTGAACGATGACGGCAACACCGATTATATAAGGGTTACCAGCAAACGCGAAAACGACGTACAGATCTTTGTACTGCAGGCGCTGGTTTCTGAAACGGAGAGCCAGGATATTGCAGTAATAGAACTGCAAAAGAATGGTAGCGACAATGCCGTGATCGATATCGTGGGTGATGAAGATATTTATGGGGAAGAAACCATTGTAGAACCGGATGAAAACGGCGATGCCTTTAATGAAGGCGCCTCCTCCCTGGCCGGTGGTCCCAACCTGGAAAGCGCCAACCCATTCTCAACCAACGGTATTATAGTGAACGTTTGGGCCTGGCCTTGTGTTCGTTTTGTATATGCACCCTCTTATGTAGTGTGGGTATCACCTTATACCTGGCGTGCGCACCCGGTTTGGTACCGCCCCTGGCATCCACTGGCATGGCGTGTTTACCGCCCTATGCGTTATCGCTATCGCGCACATTATGCAGTGGTTACCACCCGCCGGGTAGTTGTAGCACAACCCATTTACCGGCCCATGCGCGTTACATCGGTTACCGTAATCAATCGCCATCACACCGCCGTGAACAATTACCGCGTTACCCGCAAAACCACTACCGTTCAGGGCCCGCGTGGCAGAAGATACAGCAGAACCACCACCACCGTAAGGCGTAGAAGAAGATTTTAGAATATCCTGAGTATAGTTAGTAAGGGTGGGGCATCCGTCAGCCGATGGATGCCCCACCCTTTTTATTTCCCCTACTTTTGTAATTCGTTAACATCTGTCACTTCACACCCCTCGTATATAGGGGTGTTAAAAACAATACAATGATACATCTGTTAAAACAACACGGTATGAAGGTCTTTCTGACAGGGGTGCTGGTAACAATAGTCACCTTGTTTTCCTGCGCACAAAAACAAAACGCAAAAAAGAATATTAGTAAGGATATGACAACAAATACGAATACGGTGAACACGGCCACCGATACCGCCACCTTTGGCACCGGTTGCTTTTGGTGTACGGAGGCTATCTTTCAGCAATTGGATGGGGTAATTAAATCAACTTCAGGGTACAGCGGCG
>NZ_JBJMLX010000136.1:0-23664 GCF_045805085.1 Niastella sp. | reverse complement strand
TTGTAATAACGACTGAGCAAGGGTTTGAAACTCCTTCTTGCCTGCTGTTGTATCAATAGGTGTGGCAATGCCAAAATAACGGGACAGTATGCGTTGTACATTACCATCTACTACTGCATGTGGTGCATTGAACGCAAATGAGGAAACGGCAGCGGCCGTATATGGACCAATACCTGGCAGTGCTTTAATTTCATCGTATGTAGCGGGGAACTTTCCTTTATAGTCATGGGCTATTTTACGGGCTGTTGCAATAAGATTTTTACAACGGCTATAATAACCGAGCCCTTCCCACATCTTAAAAACTTTTTCATCATTTGCTTTTGCCAAATGAATTACTGTTGGAAATGCAGCAATAAATTTTTCATAATAGCGCCAGCCTTGTTCAACTCTTGTTTGTTGCAGTATAATTTCACTCAACCATATTTTATATGGGTCCTTCTCCCCTTTCCATGGCATTGCTCTGTTGTTACTGTTCTTATTCCATTGTAATAACCTACGCGTAAAATCAGGTTTCATGTAATTATTGCTCGTTTTTTCCGAATCTGGTCAACAAACAGGTATTTTTTATCCCTGAATGGTAGTAGAGATGCGGGTTTTATCTAAACTGAAAAAAAATGCTAATACTTGTTTTGCAGGTGTTTTTTCTATAACTTCATGAGAATGAATTACTTTGCTAAAAAAACAGGCACAGAAATTGTTTAAAATTCATTTTCAATTGTTTATAGTTTTCTTGCAAATGTGAAAATTTACCGTTAATTTCATTAAAGAATTGATTTAGTGCAGATTGCCTTTGACATTTCCTATGAAAATTATTTTCTCAAAAATAAAATTTATAAACCCGTAAAAATTCATGCGACATGAGAAAGGCAGACCTCGTTAACCAAATATCGGAAAAAACAGGTATCCCGAAGGTTGATGTGCTGGTTACGCTGGAGACCATGTTCAAGGAAGTAAAAGACACCTTGTCCCAGGGCGAGAACATCTACATTCGCGGATTTGGCAGCTTTATTACAAAAAAGAGAGCCGCTAAAATTGGCCGTAATATCAAAAAGAATATTGCGGTGCATATTCCCGAACATTTTATTCCCGCATTCAAACCAGCCAAAGAATTCGTTGCAGAAGTTAAAAAACTGCAATCAGTAAAAGAAGATCAGCCAAACCCGGATGATGAGGTGTAAATTTGTTGCCTAAATGATTTGATTCTTGAAAAAGCAACAATTGATCCTGGTAGGCAGTGGAGTCGTGCTCCTGTGTCTGATCTACTTTTTTGGTAATACCATTCCCCCTAAAAAAAACCCTGGCGCTGTTGCAGCAGCCGCCGGTCCAAAAGAAATAAGTTTTAATACCATTCTGGAAGCATCCAAGAAGCAACTGACTCCTGCCCAGCAGGCTCAGGTTGCCCAATTGGAAACGGCAGTGGTACGCGGTGACGTGAAGGAACAGCAGGAAAAGGTGTATAAACAGCTGGCCAACTTCTGGAAAGATACGGCGCATTTGCTCCTTCCCTACGGATATTATACTGCAGAAGCCGCTAAATTGGAAAATTCTCAAAAAAGTCTCACCTTTGCTGCCCAATTCTTTTTAGAGGGCATTCGCCGCCAGGATAACCCGGAGTTACAGCGGTGGATGGGAATTGAAGCTAAAGAGTTATTTGAGAAAGCGTTACAAATTGCACCGGATAATGATTCGTTGAAAATTGGCCTCGGTAGCTGTTATCTGCTCGGAGGCATCAGCGACTCACCCATGGAGGGAATTATGAAGATCAGAGAAGTGGCTGAACGGAATCCGGAAAATATGTATGCGCAATTTATGCTCGGTTTGGGCGGAATGATCTCGGGGCAGTTTGATAAAGCAAGTGAACGCCTGCTGAAAGTAGTGCAACACCAGCCGGAGAATGTGGAAGCGATTTTGATGCTGGCTGAAGCCTACGAACGGCAAAACGACAAGGCAGGTGCAATGAAATGGTATAAAGAAGCCAAAAAGCACATTCACAATGCCGATGTAGTTAACGAAATCGACGAACGGATTAAATTACTTGGTAATAAATAATTAAACCTGTCCGTAAAGACATTAGAAACAGTATTATTTAATTTTAAACTCATTGGTGTAATATGCCTTGTGGTAAAAAAAGAAAGCGTCATAAAATAGCCACGCATAAGCGTAAAAAAAGATTAAGAAAAAATCGGCATAAGAAGAAGAACCGCTAGTTTTATCTTCTTGAAAAAGGTCGCGCCATTCGGCGAGGCCTTTTCCTTCTTTCGCTGAATCTAGTTATGTTGTCATTTATTACAGGCTCTTTAGGTTACTTACTTTGCTGATACTGATACCTGACAACTGATTCCTCTTCAGCACCTTTCCTTGTAGTGATGAGATGGTTTAGACGGTATAAAGACAGTACACGTGAATAAGGAACTAATTATAAATGCAGTACCTCAGGGTGTTGAAATCGCCCTATTAGAGGACAAGAAACTCGTGGAATTGCATCATGAAAAAGCTGATGCAAGCTTCGCGGTGGGAGACCTATATCTTGGAAAAGTAAAGAAACTCATCCCCGGACTAAATGCTGCATTCGTAGATGTAGGTTTTGAAAAGGATGCCTTCCTTCACTATACAGACCTCAGCCCATACGCACGATCGTTGTTGAAATTCACCACACAGGCTATTAATGATAACAGCCCGCAGGGATTCAACTTCGCCACCTTCCAGGTTGAACCGGAAATTATTAAAACCGGTAAGATCAACGAAGTATTAAGCGGTAAGCCGAATATTCTGGTCCAGATATTGAAAGAACCCATTGCAGCCAAAGGCCCCCGCCTTAGCTGTGAAATTTCCCTTCCCGGACGTTTTGTAGTAATCACTCCTTTTAATGATATAGTAGCCGTTTCCCGGAAGATCCATTCTGCCGAGGAAAGAAAACGGTTACAGAAGATAGTGGAGGCTATTAAACCCAAAAACTTTGGGGTAATAGTTCGTACCGCTGCCGAAGGAAAGAATACTGCCGAGCTCCATGAAGACCTTGCCGAACTGGTTGAAACCTGGCAAACTATTCAGGGAAATTTAAAAGGTGCAGTAGCCCCCGCCAAAATATTGAGTGAGCAAACAAAAACCACCAGTATCTTACGCGATCTGTTGAATGAAGACTTTAACCGGGTTGTTGTAAATGACCGCAATATTTATAACGATACCCGCAACTACATTCAACGTATTGCCCCCGAAAAAGCAGAGATAGTCTCGTTTTATAATAATGGGCTGCCCATTTTTGACCAGTATGGTATTACCAAACAGGTGAAAGCCGCTTTTGGTAAAACCGTAAACCTGCCCAGTGGCGCCTACCTCATTATTGAACATACGGAAGCCCTGCACGTAATTGATGTAAACAGCGGTTATAAAAGCGTTGGCAACAACCAGGAGCAAAATGCCCTGGAAACCAACCTGGAAGCTGCTGCAGAAATCAGCCGCCAGTTGCGGTTACGCGACCTGGGTGGTATTATCGTGGTTGACTTTATTGATATGAAGCTGCCCGATAATAAACGTAAGCTGCTGGAGGCTATGGAAGAATGTATGCGTCCCGACCGGGCCAAGCACGCCGTGCTGCCCATTTCAAAATTCGGGATCATGCAAATTACCCGGCAACGGATGAAACCTGAGATGAACATCAACACCCAGGAAGTTTGTCCCAGCTGCGCCGGAACAGGTAAAATTTCTTCTACCCTGCTGCTGGAGGATGAAATTGAAAAGAACCTCAGTTACCTCATTACCCATCAGCACAAGAACCTGAGCCTGGTTGTTCATCCCATTATGCATGCCTACCTTACCAAAGGCAGCCTGTTTAAGTCAAAACAATGGAAATGGAGATGGAAATACGGCCAAAAGGTTAAGATCAGGGAAAATACCAATTATCACCTCACCGAATTCCACTTTTTCGACAAACACGACGACGAAATCAAATTATAGCCTGAAGGCTACAGCCAATTGGCAATAAACAATTAGCAAAATTCCCGATAATCGGGAATTTTGTATTTATAGCTGTTTGCCAGGTAGGTATAAAAAAAACAAGATCGGGTAAGAATACCCGATCGAAATATAAAACCAGAAAGGCGTAGGGAAAAAAGTGAATCAGACATGCCAAAATTATCTGTAAAAATCTAACAGCCAAGGACAAATTGGTAAGTGTGCAGTTTTGGCAATAAGTGTGCAGTTATTGCCGATAAGTGTGTAACCAAAATCTCCAAATTACCTTGATCGCCTCCCTTTTTTACATTTTTTGCCTTCCGGATGCCGCTGTTTTGCTACATAACCAATTAATGTTCTTGCATTAAAGAAAAGCCACCCAATTGGTAACAGACAATTTGTAATAAACAAAATCCCCAAATTCGAAGGGTCACCTAATAAGGTGATTCCGAAATTGGGGAAATCTTGAGAATTGATTATTACCTGTATTTTTAATCCCTGCTTCTGCCGCCCAGGAAAATCATTATATATTGTACCAGCGTAGCTATAGAAGCCAAAGCAGCCACCACATACGTCAGGGCAGCCCATTTAAGCGCGTCTTTTGCCTGCGGGTACTCCCGGGCGTCGGTAATATTGCTGCTATTTAACCAGGCTAAAGCCCTTCTGCTGGCATCCAGCTCAACTGGCAGCGTAATCACTGAGAATAAAGTAGTTAGACCAAAAAGTATAATACCGATCAGTAATAAGCCCGTAAAGGCGTGGATCATTAAAACGCCCAGTAATAATATCCACTGTACAATGCCTGAACTGAACATTACCACAGGCACCAGCTTGCTACGCAGCGTTAGCCATTGATAAGCATTGGCATGCTGTACTGCGTGGCCGCACTCATGGGCCGCCACCGCTGCAGAAGCTACTGATATACCATTATATACGTCTGGGCTCAGGTTCACCGTTTTAGTGGCCGGATCGTAATGGTCGCTTAAAAAGCCGTTGGAAGATCTTACCTGAACGTCATATATACCATTATCGCGTAACATTTTCATTGCCACATCCCTACCCGTTAAACCAGCTGTCAGCGGCACCCGGCTGTACTTTGCAAATTTGCCTTTTAGCACCCCGGACACCACCATACTGATCACTATAAACAGGATCGAAACCATCCAAATTTCTGGTGTCATTTTTCTTACTCTTTTATTAATTAATAACAATAATCTATCAAATCAGTTACCATTTAATTTGAGTATTTTTTACGCCATTTTTCGTCAGAAACAGGGGTACTTTTTGTCATTATGTTAGCGTATAATCGCAGTGGGCTGACATTTTATCACAAGGGTTTTGACCGATTTCTTAAAATTGTATTAAAAAATGATTATCAACGTTTTATGGCACTAATTCACAAAACAGGGCAATCGTTTATAGGGTTTTTAATTTTATTCACAACCCCAAAAAATAATTTTGTTATGTGGCGCTTATTTGTAATTTAGTGCAAGAATTTAATGGGTTAGTAAGTAAGGGGTCAACAGCAATGTTGGCCTTTTTACTTTTTAGAAAAAGCCCCCGTTCTACCCCTCCTTTTTATCGTCATTTTCCGGTTATCTCATCATCAAAAACGAATTGTTTCAATCATTCATTTATCATAACTATCATACCACCCTCCACGCTGTTTTTATCGCATCAACAATCATTCATCATTTCATCATCACTTCATTCATTAACTTTATCGCATGGCTAAAGTTAAAACAGCATTCTTTTGTTCTAATTGTGGATATGAAAGTGCAAAATGGTTGGGTAAGTGTCCATCATGCGGAACCTGGAATACATTTGTTGAAGAAGTAATTTCAAAACCTTCGGTTAAAAAAGAAAATGGCTGGGATGATTATCACGAAGAAACAAAATCGATCCGTACCATTCCATTAAGCAGCATCACCAGCAGTGAACAGATCCGCATTACAACATCCGATGCAGAACTTAACCGCGTATTAGGTGGCGGTATAGTACCCGGCAGTATTGTACTGATCGCTGGCGAACCCGGTATAGGTAAATCAACATTGTTTTTACAAAATGGTTTACAATTACAGAATAAAACTGTGTTATATATCAGCGGTGAAGAAAGCGAACAACAAATAAAGATGCGGGCCGACCGCCTGAATATAAAGAATGATAACTTTTACCTGCTTACTGAAACAGTAACACAAACTATTTTCCAGGAGATCAAAAAATTAAGACCAGACCTGGTTATCGTTGATTCCATTCAAACCATTCAATCGCCCTACATTGACTCGTCACCGGGAAGCATATCCCAGATCAGAGAATCGGCTGCCGAGTTTCAACGCTTTGCCAAGGAAACCAATACGCCGGTATTCCTTATCGGTCATATCACTAAAGATGGAAGTATTGCCGGTCCTAAAATACTGGAGCATATGGTTGATACCGTATTGCAGTTCGAAGGTGACCGTCATTACGCCTATCGGATTTTACGAACCATCAAGAACCGGTTCGGCAGCACATCGGAATTGGGCATTTATGAAATGACCGGCGATGGCATGCGCGGCGTAAATAACCCAAGCGAAATATTAATGACGCCGAAAGAAGATCGCCTGAGTGGTATTGCCATCGCTGCAACAATTGAAGGCATGCGTCCGTTGCTGATTGAAGTGCAGGCATTAGTTACCCAATCTGTGTACGGAACGCCACAACGCACCGTCTCAGGTTTCGATCTGCGCCGCTTGCAATTGCTGCTGGCGGTACTGGAAAAGAGAGGAGGCTTTCATTTCGGCGTAAAAGATGTTTTTTTGAACATTGCAGGTGGTTTGAAGGTAGAAGACCCCTCGATCGATCTCGCCGTTTTATGCGCTCTCCTGAGCTCCTATGAAGATGTTCCTTTACCGCAGCATGTTTGTTTTGCCGGTGAAGTTGGATTAAGCGGAGAAGTACGAGCCGTTCATCGCGTAGAACAACGTATAGCAGAAGCCGAAAAACTCGGTTTCGAAAAGATCATCGTTTCGCGGTACGGACAAAAATCAATAGGTAAACAATCCGGTAACATTGAAGTAGTTCCCATGGGACGGGTAGAGGAAGTGTATCAGTATTTGTTTTAAAGGTTTTCACAAAAACATATAAGGCCCGGGTAGTAGCAGTTAAACATCTGCTATGTTAAAAAAAGCATTACATCCTTTATTGCATCTTTTTATCCCCCACCACTGCGCCGGTTGCGGCAGTGATATTATGAGCCGGCAACAGGTTTTATGTATGCATTGCATTAACCGGTTGCCCGTCACGGGGTTTCATCGACATGCCAACAATCCCATAGAAAAAATTTTCTGGGGCCGCATGCCGGTCACCGCTGCCGCCAGTTACCTGTACTTCTCAAAAGATTCGTTGCTACAACACATTGTTCATGAGTTAAAGTACAAAGGCAATAAAGAGCTGGGGTTATTTTTAGGCCTTAAAATGGGCGAAGCGTTGTTACAAACCCAGCGCTTTCAACATCTCGATGCCCTGGTGCCTTTACCGCTGTTTGCAGCCCGGCAACGAAAACGGGGCTACAACCAGGCCTCACTCCTTTGCAAGGGCATGGCGACCATTTTATCGCTTCCTGTACTTGAACAAACAATTCACCGCCGTACTTCAAGCGAAACGCAAACAAACAAGAACCGCATCAACCGCTGGCTGAATATGCAGGGTAAATTCGAATTACAGCAACCTGAGGCCATTAGCGGCAAACATATATTACTGGTTGATGATGTAATAACCACCGGTGCTACCCTGGAAGCCTGCGGCCAGGAATTGTTAACCGCCCCCAATACCCGCTTAAGTATAATGACTATGGCCTTTACCGTAAAGTGAACATGAATCGGGAATCTGCCTTTTGCCTTTTGCCTTAAACGTGTATTTTTACAGAACATGAAATATATACTTGTTGCTATACTACTTACCGGCATCCTGATATCCTGTAAAAAGGAATCATTTATAACCAGCAGCACGGCATCGCTGAATACCAGCACCGACAGCCTTCATTTTGATACCTTATTCACCACTACAGGCTCTACTATCAGGTACTTTCGCATTTACAATAACAATAATCAAAAGCTGCGTTTAAGCAAAGTGGCACTTAAAGGGGGCAATGCGTCTTATTTCAAGATCAATGTCGATGGTACACAAGGCCCCGAAGTAAACGATATTGAAATGGATGCCAACGACAGTATTTATGTTTTCGTAACCGTGAAGATCGATCCTACCGTTGCCAACCTGCCTTTTGTGGTTCAGGATAGCATTCTCATAGATTATAACGGCAATCAACGCTGGATCCAACTGGATGCCTGGGGACAAAATGCCAGTTTCATGCGTTCAAGATTGGTGACCGGCAATGTTACCTGGACCAACACAGTACCCTATGTTATCCTGGGTGGTTTGCTCATCGATAAAAACGCCACCCTCACCATTGAAAAAGGATGCCGCATCTATATGCATGCCGATGCGCCGTTCGTTGTTGATGGCACGCTAAAAGTTACCGGTGAAAAATACGACAGCACCCGCGTGGTGTTCAGGGGCGACAGGATCGATGATCCTTATCGCAATTTCCCCGGAGGCTGGCCCGGCATTTATTTTCGCGAAACAAGTAAAGACAATACCCTGCAATACGCCAACATCCTGAACGCCTATCAGGGTATAGTAGCCGAAAAACCTTCTGTAAATGCCAACCCCAAAGTATTCCTCAGCGAATGCGTGGTTGATAATTGTTACGATGCCGGTATCCTGGGCGCCCAAACAAACATTAAAGCCCAGAACTGTTTGGTAAGCAATTGCGGGAAAAACATCTTTTTAGGTTACGGCGGCACTTATGATTTTTCACACGTAACCGCTGCTACCTGGTCAAATACATACCTCCTGCATAAAGACCCCGTACTGGTAGTAACCAATTATTACAAGGACGGTAACACCGTAAATACTTCAAACTGTACAGCCAATTTTAAAAATTGCATCTTCTGGGGCGAGAACGGCACAACCGAAGATGAAGTAGTGACTGATAAACAAGGTACATCCGTTTTCAATGTCAATTTCCAGAACTGTTTATGGAAGGTGAAGAACCAGCCGGCTACTATTACCGCCACCAACATCATTGCCAATCAATCCCCTTTATTCGACAGCATTAATACACAATTAAAATTTTACGACTTCCGATTGAGCGAAAATTCCCCGGCTCTTAATGCAGGCATTAATTTAGGCATTACCAACGACCTGGATGGAAAGCCAAGACCCGTGGGCAGCAAACCAGATTTAGGTTGTTATGAAAGACAGTAGCACCTAGTTAGCCTTATGCTGGATTTCCATTTCACCTTTTCATATTTGCTGATTTTCACATTGTTTAGCCGTTAACCATATTTTTGCATGAAAGCAACCAATTTAGTATCATCTTTGTATAGTACACGTTGCCAGTCAACATACACTATACTTTAAATTTTATCAATTATGATACGTTTATTGCTTGCATCCCTGCTTTTTATTGTGGCCCATTCTATTTACGACTTTAAAGTCCCTGCATTAGATGGCGCAGGCACTATCGACTTCAAGAAATTCAAAGGCAAAAAGATCATGATCGTGAACACGGCATCTAAATGTGGTAACACCCCGCAATATGCCGACCTGGAAAAGTTATATGAGCAGTACAAAGATAAACTGGTCATAGTAGGTTTTCCAGCTAACAACTTTGACAGCCAGGAACCCGGTTCCAATGGCGAGATCCAGGAGTTTTGCAAAAAGAATTATGGCGTAAGCTTCCCCATGGCTGAAAAGGTTTCAGTAAAGGGCGACGACATTCACCCCCTGTTCAAATACCTGGTGGCCGAAGCGGAGAAGAAAGGATTTACCGATCCCATTAAATGGAACTTCACCAAGTTCCTGTTAGATGAAAAAGGTAACCTGATCACCGTGATCCACAACAAAACAAAAGTTACCAGCGAAGAAGTGACCAAGTATCTGAACTAAGATAAGGTACCATATTATAAAAAGCCCCCCGTTCGCAGCTGGCGAACAGGGGGTTTTTTTATTTTCCCGGCAACCCGGCCGATAACATCTCCGTAATATATAATATGAACAAAGCGATTGCGCCATTCTGCATACTACCCAAACCCCTGCCTATAAATGTTTCACCTTTGGTCGGCATAAGGGTTTACACTAATTTTTCGTCTGCAAAATAAGGCAACACATCGCTTTTAATTGTCAATTGAACGAATAAAGTTCCCTATGCGGCTTTATATTGACAATTTTGAATATCCAATATCATTTAAATATCCAATGGTCCGAAGAAAACCATCCAATATCGAAAACCAATGTCCAGCGTTCCTATGAAAGCTAAGATATCCTGGAAGAAAAACCAGTAAATCCAATGCTGTTGAAAAGCAGATCCATCCACTTTTTGGTGACTCTTTTATGCAATTGATCCTATTTCCTTTTAAAGCCCGAAAGAGTTGATCCCGTTAAAAGTATTCAGGAAGTCCCGACAGAACCGTCGGGACTTCCGTTTTTTTACTCCCCGACCCCTTTGTACTGAATTTTGTATTCCCATTTTCACAACTTGTCCCGATTAATCGGGATTTGCACATTTTCACATTTGCACATTACTTAACTTCGCCCCCGCATGTTATTTAAAAATGTTATTGGCCAGACAGATGTGAAATTGCATCTTGTAAACATGGTGCAACAGAACCGCATCAGCCACGCCCTTTTGTTTTTAGGAAAAGAAGGTAGCGGCGCCCTGCCCATGGCCATTGCATTTGCCCAATACATCGTTTGCGAAAAAGTAAACAGAAAAGGGGCCACTGAATCAGTTGGACTATCGCTGTTCGGTGAGGAGACTCCTCCCCCACCGGGGGAGGCCGGGAGGGGGCCCTCCGCAATGTTCGACTCCTGTGGCGAATGTCCTTCCTGCCTGAAGATGCACCAGCTCATGCACCCCGATGTGCATTTTTCATATCCGGTAATTCCCCGCAAATCGGGCGATAAACCCCTGAGCTCAGATTACATCAGCGAATGGCGCGAGTTCATAGCCAAATATCCGTATGGTAATTCGTACGACTGGCTGCAATTTATCGGGGCCGAAAACAAACAGGGTAATATTACCGCCTACGAGTGTAACGATATCATCCGCAAACTGTCGCTCAAAAGCTTCGAAAGCGGATTTAAAATACTGGTGATGTGGATGCCCGAATACCTGGGCAATGAAGGGAATAAATTATTGAAACTCATTGAAGAACCGCCACCAAACACCTTGTTTGTACTGGTGGCCGAAAATGAGTCGCTGATCCTGCAAACCATTTTATCACGTACCCAGCTTATTAAAATACCGGCCCTCAACTACCAGGATATTTCCGAAGCCCTGGTTACCAAGGCCAAAGTGGGGGAAGATTCAGCCCGCCAAACCGCCCTTATTGCTGAAGGCAATTACCGGGAGGCGCTGCAGTTAATGCAACATGCCGATGAAGACTGGCAATCGCTGCTGCGCGAATGGCTGAACGCCATTTTAAAGAACGGACCCATAGCCCAGGTAAAATGGATAGATGAAGTAAGCAAGCTGGGCCGCGAAAAACAAAAACAATTCATCCGCTACTTTACCCACCTGCTCGAACAGGCCATCCGGCTGCATGCCATGGGCCCCAACAATGTGCACTTGCCCGATAAGGACAAGGACTTTGCCGGCCGCCTGAACAAGATCGCCAACTTCATGCAACAGCAGGCTATTATTGAAGAGCTTGACAAAGCCTCCTATTATATTGAACGGAACGCCAACCCCAAGATGTTGTTCCATGCTCTCACCATTAAATTATACCACATACTTGCCAGCAAGGAGGTAACTACGGTTATTTAGTCCACAAGCGTTCGTTTTAACCGGGTTAACCCCCTTAGAATCAGGCATCATATAAAAGGGCCTTTTGACGTTAATAACTTATATTTGTAAATCGGCCTGTAAAGCAGGATGCAGAAAAATTGTGCGATTGGGGTTGCATGCGAGCAGGGTTTCTATATAATAAGGTTATTTTTATTTCGCTATATTATCCATAATTGCGTCTTAGTCAATTCGTTATAACACTGTTACCCGTAATTGAGCAAGTATAGGCGCACCCCCGGCTTTTCCGGAAGGAATGTATAATACTCCGCCCGCCATTATTCTGCATGCGTTATCCGGCCGAACATAAATAAATTTTATAAATCGTTAATCCTAAATAGAGAATGGGATGTAGTTCATGCGGAACAGGTGGTAAAGTTTCCGGTTGTAAAAGCAATGGCGGATGCAGCACGGGCGGTTGTAACAGAATGAATGTGCACGATTGGCTGAGTAACCTGCCTTTCAGCGACCCTTCGGGCAGCTGCAAAATTGTAGAAATAACTTTCAATAATGGAAGTCGGAAAGACTTTTACCGGAACACCACTGTTCACTTATTCGAAAAAGGCGACCTGGTTGCCGTAGAAGGCGTAAGCGGCTACGATATTGGCACTATTAACACTACCGGCGAAATTGTTCGCCTGCAAATGAAGAAAAAAAATGCCGACGAAACCGACCCCGACATCAAAAAGGTATTACGCCGCGCCACCGATAAAGACATCGAGATCTGGCAACAAAATAAAGACCGCGAAAAAGAAGCCCTCATCCGGGCCCGGGCCATTGCCCGCCAGCTGAACCTGGAAATGAAACTCACCGAAGTTGAAATTCAGGCCGATGGTCGCAAAGCCACTTTCTTTTATATTGCCGATGACCGCGTTGACTTTCGCGAATTGATAAAGATCTATGCCAAAGAGTTCCGGGTAAAAGTAGAAATGCGCCAGATAGGCGCCCGCCAGGAAGCCGCCAAAGTGGGTGGCATTGGCAGTTGCGGCCGCGAACTGTGCTGCAGCACCTGGTTAACCGATTTTAAATCGGTTAATACTACGGCCGCCCGCTACCAGAACCTGTCTATCAATCAAAGCAAACTCAGCGGTCAGTGTGGCCGGTTAAAATGCTGTCTTAACTACGAGTTGGATATTTACCTGGATGCCTTACAGCACTTTCCAGACAATGCCGACACCTTACAGATAGCAAAAGGCACCGCCATCCTGATCAAGAAAGATATTTTTAAAAACCTCATGTGGTATACCCTGCCCGACAGCACCAAGCAGTATCCGCTGACCATTGAACGGGTAAGGAAGATCAAACAGCTGAACGAAAGAAACCAGGTGCCCGATGAACTGGAAGCTGTTGAGGTAACCACACAAAAACCAAAAGAGGTAGAACCTGAATTTGTTGATGTGGTTGGCCAGATCAGCTTACGCAGTCTGGAAAGGGCCGAAAAGAAAAAACGGCACCACCATCCAAAAGAAGGTCAACACAAAGAGCAACCTCGCCAGCAACAAGGGCAACAAGGGCAACAAGGCCAGGGTCAACAGGGACAAGGTCAGGGTAAGGGGCAGGGTCAGCATCAGCACCGCCGCGACAACCGTCCGCCCCGGAGAGACGATAACAGAAGAAACAATCCTCCTAAAAAAGATAATTAGAGATAGAGATGAGTTGACCAGTTGTTCAGTTAACCAGTTAACTGAACAACTGGTCAACTTGTTTATCAGGTCCACTCAGCCTGTTTTAACTTTCATCTTTCCCATTTTTTTGTATTTTGTTCTCACTTAAAAAACTCTATTACTATGGCTCTATTTAAATCCGGTAATCCTGCCCTGAACGAGAAAACTTTCACGAAAAGCTTTTCTTATGTTGATGCCGAATCAATGACGGTCAAAGGAACATTGAACAAATTCGGTATCCTTTTTCTGATGACGATGGCTACAGCTGGCCTCGCCTGGAAAATGGTGGCTTCCGGTGTTGATGTAACAACTTATATGTGGATATCGGTATTTGCCGCGCTCGGAGTTGCCTTTATTATCGTTTTCAAAATGGAATGGTCAGCCTACCTGGCGCCTGTATACGCTTTGGTAAAAGGTTATGCAGTTGGTGCTATCTCCGCTTACTATAACTATGCTTTCCAAAAAGTGGCGCCAGATATTATTACCCAGGCTGTTGCCTTAACGTTTGGTGTAGTGATCGCAATGTACTTTCTGTACAAATTCAATGTGATAAAAGCAACGCCTACCTTCAAAAAGATTATCATTACCGCTACACTCGGTATAGCTGTATTTTATTTGATCTCCATTGGTTTGCACTTCGCCGGCATCGAGATTCCCTTCCTGCACGAAGGCAGCATGTTCGGTATCATTTTCTCCCTGGTAGTAGTTGCACTGGCTGCCATGAACCTGATACTGGATTTCGATATGATCGAGAACGGCGCCAGCAAGGGTGCGCCTAAATTCATGGAATGGTATTGCGCATTTGGTTTACTGGTAACCATCGTATGGTTATACCTGGAGATCTTACGCTTACTGTCGAAATTTGCCAGCAGAAAATAAGATCCACTTATATAAAAAGTCAAGGGCCATCCCGCTACTCGCAGGACGGCCCTTTTTATTTTGTAGCCAAACATTTAGTCCGACTCTTTAACTCTTATTACCAACCATCACCATCCAACATATTCCCCAATCCTCCTAAAATGCTGCCTTCTTCTTTACGGCCACCGGCAGTGCCATAGGTCAATATCCGGCTGGCCAAACGACTAATGGGCAGAGTTTGTATCCATACTTTACCAGGACCACGCAAGGTAGCAAAGAACAAACCTTCACCACCAAACAGGGTGTTCTTGATACCGCCTACAAATTGAATATCATAATCGATGGTTTGTGTATATGCCACCAAACAACCGGTATCTATCCGAAGCACTTCGCCAGGCTGCAGCATTCTTTCAAACACGTGACCACCAGCATGCACAAAGGCCATACCATCACCTTCCAGCTTTTCCATTATAAATCCTTCCCCGCCAA
Organism: Niastella sp.; assembly: GCF_045805085.1. NCBI lineage: Bacteria > Pseudomonadati > Bacteroidota > Chitinophagia > Chitinophagales > Chitinophagaceae > Niastella > Niastella sp. Next base: position 8,817 of record NZ_JBJMLX010000136.1, on the reverse strand, counting down.
ACAAACCGGTGCCCAGCTTACGTTGAAATTCAATACCTACACTTACCCCTTTTGCGGCACACAGGAAAGCATCTTTTTGCGCAACGATCTTTCCGCCCAATTCCTGCAGATCTAATGCAATGATCTTACCAGGGTAAGGAGAAGCAAAACTTACCCGCTTTTTTCCCTGCCCCATATTGGTAAAGGCAGTCATAAACAAACTTTCACCGGTTAACATCCGTTTACCAGCCGACATCAGCTTACCCAGCAATCCCTGTTGGGGCTTTGATCCGTCACCAAACATGGTCGCCATTTGAATGCCATCATCCATCATCATAAAGGCCCCACTTTCGGCAACGGCGGTTTCCTCTGGATCGAGTTCTATTTCAACGTATTGCATCTCTTCCCCATAAATCTTATAGTCTATTTCGTGGTTTGTACGCATGTAAATCTTTTTAAAGTTTTTAAGAATAAGTTTATGAATGGCCTTCCGCTTTGCCCGCCGTCCGCGTGTCGCTGAAGCTTTAGCGGAGGCGCAAGCTTTAGCGTAGGAGGGTCTATAGCATCGTTAGTCGCAATTTAATATTATTCGTTTCATGAGTTTTAATATTTTTTTCAGTGGGTGGGTCATCCGCCAGCTGGCGGATGGCACCTGGCCTACTTTGAAGGTGAGCCACCTTTTAAAGGTGACCCACCCCCGCTAAATTGATAAATGGTTTGGCTCTCCCATGATAATTCTGTTACCTTACAGGGAACTTGTTTAACAAAAATTACACATATGAAAAGGGCCATACTGCTTTTGGCTGTTGCTATGCCAGCTCTCTACAACCAGGCTGCCGCCCAGGCAAAGCTGGTTGAAAAGATCACCCGGCAGGGTGATGAATTGGTGATCCCATACGAAAAATATGTACTCCCTAACGGACTTACTGTGATCGTTGCTGAAGACCACAGTGATCCTATTGTACAGGTCGATGTTACTTACCACGTTGGTTCGGCCCGCGAACAAATAGGTAAATCGGGTTTTGCGCATTTCTTTGAGCATATGATGTTCCAGGGCAGCGACCATGTTAAAGATGAAGAACATTTTAAAATGGTTACCGATGCGGGTGGCACGCTGAACGGTTCAACCAACCGCGACCGCACCAATTATTTTGAAACAGTGCCATCTAACCAACTTGAAAAAATGCTTTGGCTCGAAGCTGATCGCATGGGCTTTTTGCTGGATGCCGTTACCCAGCAAAAATTCGAAATACAGCGCGCTACGGTTAAAAACGAACGGGGACAGAACTATGATAACCGTCCTTATGGCTTGATGAGTGAAGTAGCTTCGCGTAACCTGTACCCCTACGGCCACCCTTACTCGTGGTTAACGATCGGGTATATTGAAGACCTGAACCGTGTTGATGTAAACGACCTCAAGAATTTCTTTTTACGCTGGTATGGCCCCAATAATGCCACCCTCACTGTTGGCGGCGATGTAAAAACAGCCGATGTAATAAAACTGGTTGAAAAGTATTTTGGCCCTATCCCCAAAGGACCGTCTGTAGAAAAAGTAGTAGTGCCTGCCGTGGCGCTCGATAAAGACCGTTATGTTTCCTACACCGATAATTACATCAGGCTTCCTTTGATAAACATGGTATGGCCCACCGTGCCCAACTATCATAAAGACATGCCTGCACTCACCTGTCTGGCGCAAATACTCGGTGGGGGCAATTCTTCCCTGTTGTACAAGAACCTGGTTAAAACCCAACTGGCCCTGCAGGCAAACGTATACAGCCAGCTAAGTGAATTGGCCGGCGAGTTTACCATTCGCGTGGTTCCCATGCCCGGCAAAACGCTGGCCGATATGGAAAAACTGATCCGTACTTCACTTGAAGAGTTTGAAAAACGCGGCGTTACCGATGAAGATATTCAAAAGTTCAAGGGACATACAGAAGCGGAATATGTCAACGGCCTGCAAAGCGTATCGGGCAAAGTATTTCAGCTGGCTGCTTTTCAAACATTGACCGGTAACCCTAATATGATAGGCACGCTGGTGAAAATGAACAATGCCGTTACCAAAGAAGATGTAATGCGCGTATACAACCAGTATATAAAAGGAAAACATGCCGTTGTATTAAGTGTATTACCCAAGGGGCAGGAAAATGTTATTGCAGGCCCGGACAATTACGAAATTGACAAAAGCCACTATAATGCGCCCGATTATGGTTATGCCAGTTTAAAATATACAAAGGCAACCGATAATTTCGATCGCGCCGCTCACCCTGGCAATGGACCTAACCCGGTTGTAAAAGTGCCGGCCTTCTGGCGGAAAGACCTTCCCAACAAGATCAAATTTATTGGGGCGGAAAACAAGGAGATCCCCTCGGTAACCCTCATCATCTCTATACCAGGCGGCCATTTATTACAGGCAAAGGACACAGCTAAAGTAGGACTGGCCAGCCTGTTTGCCGATATGATGAATGAAGACACCAAAAACTACACTACCGAACAAATGACCATTGAGCTGGATAAACTGGGCAGTATTATTGAGGTTACCAGCAGCCGCGACGCAATTGTTTTTACGGTAGAAACACTTAAAAAGAACATTGATAAAACACTGGCCCTGCTGCAGGAACGCCTGTTCAATCCCAAATTCACCGAAGCAACATTCGATCGCATTCAACATCAAACGCTGGAAAGCCTTAAACAGGCAAAAACCCGGCCCGCAGCAGTAGCTGATGATGTAATGGCGATGGTAGATTATGGACCCGATCATATTCTGGGAATGAATGAGTATGGCACCGAAAGCACTATTAAGAACATTACCTTAAAAGATGTGGAGGATTATTATAAAAACTACATAACAGCCACCAATACAAAAGTGGTGCTGGTAGGTGATATCACGCAAAATGAAATACTGCCCAAACTGGCCTTCCTGAACAAGCTGCCGAATAAAACAATTGAGTTGCCTGCTATTGCGGCTAAACCCAAAGAGGTGGATAAATCAAAAATATACCTGGTGAATATTCCCCGGGCTGCCCAAACAGAATTCAGAATAGGCAATGTAACCGGTTTAAAGTATGATGCTACCGGTGAATATTACAAAGCAGGCCTGATGAACTTTGCCCTGGGCGGTGGTTTTAATGGCCGCGTAAACATAAACCTGCGCGAAGAAAAAGGCTGGACCTACGGCGCCCGCACCAATTTCAATGGCGATGAATATACAGGTGATTTCACCTTCAGCTCAGGCATTAAAGCCGATGCTACCGATAGTGCATTAACTGAAGTAATGAAAGAACTGAAAGCCTATAACGCAGAAGGCATCAGGGATGAAGAGTTGACATTTATGAAGAACGCCATCGGGCAACGCGATGCTTTGCGTTATGAAACAGGCATGCAAAAGGCCGGTTTTATTCAACGCATGCTGGAGTATAATTTACCCGCCGATTATGTTGACCAGCAGAACAGGATCCTGAAAAACATCACCAAGCCTGAAATTGATGCCCTTGCTAAAAAATACATTCATCCCGAGAAAATGAATATCGTGCTGGTGGGCGACAAAATGCGTATTCTACCCGGCTTACAAAAAAGTGGTTATGAAATTGTAGAGTTGAATACCGATGGTAAGCCAGTTGGTGAAGAAACCAAGAAAGGATTTTAATGATCTTAAATGAACGAGCCCTCTGCCAATTGGCGGAGGGCTCGTTTTATTTTGATTTCGCGTTTGCCGTTTCACAATTTAGAACCAGCTTCCAATAAACGCTTCATTCACTTTTTCTTTCTTACCAGCCAGCTTTCTTCTTCTGCGTCTTACTTTATAACGCTGCACACCCATGGTAACAAGCATCAATGGAATAAACACTAAGGTCAATGGCGGAATTCCCATAAACGAGATCCATTTACCGCCATACATGTTACGCATTGGTCTTCTTAAACGCTCAGCTATCAGGTACATGGCTGGCAGTATCAGCAGCGTCATAAAGAAGGCGAACGCCAAACCAAAGATGATGGTCCATGACAATGGCTTCCAGAAGACAGCATTATCCCCACCAAAGAAGATATGCGGGTTCAACTCTGAGAATAATGTTACGAAGTTAATATTGAAACCTACAGCCAGCGGTATTAAACCAAGTATGGCGGCCATAGCGGTTAACAATACCGGAATGATGCGGGTTTTACCGGCCTGGATCAATGCCTCTCTGGTTTTCATGCCGCGCATTCTTAACTCATCGGTGAACTCAATAACCAGGATACCATTCTTCACCACTATACCTGCCAATCCCACAATACCTAAACCGGTCATAAGTACCGACACTTCCATTTTTGTAATGGCGAAACCTAACAACACCCCAATCACACTGAAGATGATCTCGGTTAAAATGATTACCGGTTTGCTCACAGAGTTGAACTGAATAACCAGGGTAATCAGAATGATCGCCAGCGCAATCACCAATGCCATTGTCAGGAAGTTTCCGGTTTCTTTTTGTTGTTCACCTTCACCGGTTTGTTTAATGGTTACACCATCAGGCTTCTGCTTAAAGTTCTCGATATTCTTGGCTATTACCTCGTTTACCGCGGTCGGCGTGGTGATGTTCATCAAAACATTTGACCGCAGGGTAATTACCCGTTTCTGGTTTTTACGTTTTACGCTTCCCAGCGTACTGGTATAATCTACTTTAACCAACGAACTAATGGGCACATGCTTAACCTGACCACTGGCCATATCCCGAAAAGTGATGTTCATGTTCAGCAGGTCGGCCAGGTTTTTACGTTGGCCTTCCAGGTTACGCAGCTGGATCTTGTATTCATCGTCACCATCCTTCACCTTCGATACTTCGCGCCCGAATACAGCTGTCCTTATTTCCTGTCCTATCTGTGCAGTTGAAACACCTTCTATCAATGCTCTTTCACGATCTACTGTAAAGCTGATCTCAGGATTGGTAAGGTCTACGTCCATTTTCAACTCTTCTACCCCTGGTATCTGAATAGAATCCAGGTAATTTTTTAATGAAACGGCTGTTTTGATCAGATCATCAAAATCCTCACTGGCCACTTCAATATTGATCGGAGGATCTGTTGGCGGACCGCCTTTTTCCTGGTCAACCGAAATTTCAGCCCCGGGTATACCTTTTATCGCATTTCGAATATTATCCAAATAGGGCCTGGTAGCTATGCCTTTGCGTTTTTCAAATTCTACAAACGATACCTGTATACGTCCCAATTCGGGTCTTGTACTTCTATCGCCGCTTGTAGGATCGCTGGCCCCAACAGCAACGTTACTGATCACACTCTCCACTACAGGATTCTTTTTACCATTTTCCATACCCAGCACCTGGTAAACTTTTGTTTCAAGTGTGCGGGTAATAGAATCGGTATATTCCACGTCGCTACCAACAGGCAGTTTCAGGTACACATAGATCTGGTTGGGATCTCCAACAGGGAAGAATACAACGGGAACTTTTCTGGCGCCAAAGAACATAAACGTGAGTATCAACACAACAAATGTGCTCAACAATAAATGCACAGGCCGCCATCCTTTAAGCGCCCAACGCAACGCAGTTTCATAATGGCCCATGATCCAGGGCAGCGCCCTGTTTTGAAATGCATGGATGAGATTATCCAGTACATAACGGTTCAACAGAATGAGCAACACCATTAAAATTAACAGGTTGCCAAGGAAAGTATATTTTGCTATATCGAGCAGTACACCTACTGCTAATGTGACCCAGAAGATAGGTTTTCTGAAGATCGCCGACTTGGGTTCTTTTTCTCCTTCAGGATGGTTCATAAAGTCAACCGCAAACACCGGGTTCATCAGGAAGGCCACTATCAACGAGGCAGTTAATGTAAAGATCAGCATGGCAGGCAGGTAAACCATGAATTTACCAATGATACCTGGCCAGAACATCAGGGGGAAGAAGGGCGCCAGCGTAGTTATAGTACCCGCCAGTACCGGAACAAATACTTCACCGGCAGCCATCATGGCTGATTTTTCGGAAGTAAGGGATCCTTTGCTTTGCACAAATATGCGGTGCGTATTTTCTATCACCACAATGGCATCATCCACAATAATACCCAAACCAAACAGCAAAGCGAATAACACAATAAAGTTGAGGGTTACGTGTGTACCGATCATCAGGTCGGCCGCCGGTAAAAATACAAATGCCACAAACATACTCAACGGTACCGACAACGCCACAAAGAAGGCATTGGTAACACCCATGAAGAACATCAGGATGATCAACACCAGCACGAAACCAATAACAATGGTATTTACCAGGTCGTTGAACGAAGTGCGGGATGCTTTACTTTGATCACCGGTTAATACCACGTTCAGGTTCTTGGGAAACTGGCTCTTCTGCATTTCCTCAACCACCTTCTTTACATCGTCTGAAGTTTCAATAAGGTTCTCACCCGCGCGTTTGATAATATTCAGGGTAATTACCGGCTTACCATCGAGGCGCGCATAGCTCTCCCGTTCTTTGGTAGTGTCTTTTATTTCTGCAATATCTTTCAGGTAGATCGGTGAACCACTGGTATTACGCACTACCACCTTTTGTAAATCGAACTCGGTTTTTATTTGGCCCTTTAACTGCAGGGTCCGCTTCATACTCCCTACGTCGAGCAAACCGCCGGAAATATCCATATTCTCACGGGAAACGGCATTGGCAATATCATCGAAAGTGATATTGGCGCTGCGCATTTTGTAATTGTCTACATTGATCTGGAATTCGCGCTCAGGCGCTCCCACCAGGTCAACACGGTTCAATTGAGGTAATTCTTCCAGTTTGTCCTGCAGGTCGTCGGCATACTTTTTCAATCTAGGCAGGTCAAAGTCACCACTTAAGTTAACATACATGATCGGCTGCTCCGAAAAGCTTACCTCCATTACAGCCGGTTCTTCGGTAAGATCAGTAGGCAGGTCTTTCTTTGCCTTGTCCACCGCATCCTTTACCTTCTGTAAGGCCACGTCTGTTTTTACGTCGGTGCCAAACTCAACTATAATGGCAGAATAATCGGCCACTGAAGTACTGGTAGTTTTATTGATCTTGGCGCCCGTGATCCCCTTGATCTGTTTTTCAATGGGGCGGCTAACCAGGTTTTCAATATCCTTGGGTGAGTTACCTACATAAATAGTTTGTACATATATGGTAGGAATAACAATATCAGGAAACTGTTCTTTAGGCAGGGTAAGAAACTGGTAGATCCCCCCCAAACTAAAGAATAGCATTACGAGATAAATAGCAGTCTTGTTCTTTATACTCCAGGTGGTGGGCCCGAAGTGTTTGAACTTATCTTTAATATTTTCTAAAGCACTCATACAATGATTTTGTGTGTAAGTCTTATTTAGTATCTGTGATGATCATCTGGCCATCATACAACCCCTGGAAACCATCCACGATCAGTACTTCGCCAGGTTGCAAGCCGCTTTTAACCTCCAGCGTATCGCCATACAGCAATCCCACTGTAACAGGTTTTTTCTTGGCCACTTTCTTACCATTCTCAGTGGAAGCCACCATTACAAATTTTCCTTTCTCATCATTTTGAATGGTATTGATGGGAATGGTGATCGCATTGGGCATAATATAATCCTGTATGTGCACCATGGCTATCTGACCCGGACGGAAACCCCTGTTACCAGGTACTTTTCCTTCGATATAAAATGACCGGGTTGAAGGATCGATCAAATTGCCAACTACAGCCACTTTTGTATTGAGGGCCTTGTTATTATCCTCAGGCAGGGTCACCGCAAGGTTAGTCCCTTCTTTTACTTTGGTTTGATAAGCTTCAGGCACATTGGCAGTAACCTTTAGATCACCGGTATTTACAATGCGAATACCCATTTGCGTAGCACCGGCAGCAGAAAATGTTTCGCCCACTTTAATAGTCACCTGGTCGGCAATACCACTTAATTCTGCGTATACATTCGACATGCCTTCCTGTTCTTTCAACAGGGCTATTTGCTTTTCAATGTTATCTACATTGCTTTTTGCATTGAGCAGTTCTATTTCAGTTCCAATCTTTTGGTCCCATAAATTCTTACGACGTTCATACACCGTTCTGGCCAGGCTTAGCTGCACATTGGCCTGTTCGATCTGTTGGCGCACTACACCAGGATCGAGCTTTAATAACAACTGGCCTTTACGCACATAATCACCCTGTTTTACATATACAGCACGTACTAATCCTCCCTGGTTACGGGGTGTAACCCAGGCTATATTTTGGGCGTCTATTTTACCCTGCAGATCAATATAATGGCTAAAAGTTGTTTTATTTATTGGAGACAATACCACCAGTTTGGGCTTTTCAGCTTTGGCTGCACTCGTATCCAGTTTGGCAATTTCCTGCTCCAGCTTGCCCTGTTCTTTTTTCAATTCTTCCAGTTTGGCTTTTTTCTCTGCCAGCCCGTTATCCTTTCCTGAAGAAGCACCACATGCTGCTAAAAAAACAACAACTGCAACTGTGCCAATGATGTTATACGTACTTTTCATATCGGTAAATTTATCCGTTGAATACATTTGTTGGTTTAGAGTTTTATAGAGTATTGAATTATAGTTTTCCAATGGCTTTCATGAAATCAACCCTGGCCACAATGGCATCGTACAAGGCGTTTATATAATTGGTTTGCGCGGCCTTCAGGTCAGTTTGAGCTGCAGTGATCTCTGTATTTGATCCTAACCCGGATTCAAATTTCTTTTTAGTTTGCTCATACACATCTTCCGCCAGCTTCATATTCTGCTTTTGATAGTCCATTGCCTCGATAGCTGTCTTGAAATTTATCCGGGCCGTTTCTACTTCATTATCTATTGATAATTTCAGGTTTTCTATCTGGTTCTCTGTTTTCTTCAGGGTAAG